>NZ_JACJFQ010000034.1:0-53241 GCF_014164835.1 Serratia sp. OS31
AGATTATGCTTTTTGCCTTAGTTCCGAATTACATAAGGCCGGTCAAACAAAGGATACTTTACCGAGGGCATTGCATCAAGACTTAAAAAAATTAAAAATTGAAAATGAAATTGGATTATTAGTAATAACAGGTGATTTCACCACGAAAGGAGATTGGAGCCCATTACAAAGATCAAATATATTAACTGAACTTCATGAGCTTTGTTCTATATTAAAGATAGATAATAAAGATATAATAGCAGTCCCAGGAAATCATGATATAATTAGAAATACCTCCACAGATAAAGATAACAATGACTCCTTAGTATTAAATAACGTTAGTAAATTATCGGATAATAATTTTGAAATGGATTTCAGAACATTTGTCAATCAACTAAATGGCCGAGAATGGAATAAAAACCTCTCGTATAATGATTTTTATCACATAGAAGGACATAATATTAACCTTGATATTACCGTTCTAAATTCTTGTAAGATAGTTCCATTTAAAGGAATGTCTGAATATGGATGTGTTGGGATAGAAGGCATTGACACTATCAAGGATTTAAAGGATGACGAAAGTGAAAGCGTTCAAAGAATAGCTTTCCTACATCACCATTTACTACCAGTCTATGATATAGAGTCTCTGGAGAGTAAGCCTTCTTTGTCTGTAGACGCTGTGAAAATTTTGAAAAATTCTCTTTTAAAAAACATCAAATTAGCTGTTCACGGACATCAACATAAATTTAGTATGGCTAAGTACAATTTATTCAATCGCTCTCATCATTGGGAAGGAAAAGACATTACTGTTATTGCTAACGGAAGCACAAGCGTAAGCAGTACGCGGATGAGCCCAGCAGAAAGAAACTCATATTCAATCTTAACCATACATTCTGAGGGGATAGATATTCTTGTAAGAGAATTGATGCATAGTGACTACTCTGGCGTAACCGTTTTAGAACATACAGTCTAAAGAAGGTGTAATTTGGATTTATACTTAAGGAGAGTAGTTAGCATTGGTATACGTTTAGGTATACGCTATAAGTTTAATTACTAAATTACCAATTAAAAACATACAGTTATAGAATTATCTTAACTTCCCCCAGCCAAATAGGTCACCGGTGACCCCAGATAGATCCGGTGGCAATAACGAAAAAGCCCGCAATTCACGTTGCGGGCTTTTTTGTGTCTGTAGCGCAGACTGGTCGTTAGTGATCCAGATAGAGATAATGCAGCCAGCTGGTCATGCGCAGCAGGACTTTGCGCATGATGGAAAGATGCTCAAAGTGCTCGGTGTAGACCGCAGCCTGTGCGGTAACGCCATCGGGCAATTTGTCCAGCGCGGGAACAGGGTCTAAATCGATCATCACGTAAACACCCTCCTGCTGAGCGCCAACGTTTAGCCCTTGCATAACACCACTGGCCTGATAGCTGCCGTCGGGGACTACCGGCAGCACCCGCGCGACCGAGCCGCCATAGATTTTCCCCGGCAAGCCGTTAAATACCACCTCGGCTTTATCGCCCTGGGTTAAACGCAGGATCGAGTTTTGACGGAATACCGCCACCACCTGCCGTTTTTGCTGCGGAATAAAAATCATCACCGGCTTGAACGGCAAGCGCACTGCGGTGGTGCCAGGCCGAGCCAGCACCTGGGTAACATAACCCTCGCTGGGTGCTCGAATGGTTGTTTGTTCCAAATTGTAGGTCGCTTCCGCAATCTGTGATTTCAGGCTGGCAATGCGGGCGTCCTCACCATTGTAGTGGCCCGAAAGCCGCTCCTGCGCCTGCTGATGCTGAGCTTTGGCAGCCTGCAGCGCTGCAGATTGCGCTTGATACTGCTGCCGGGCATGACTGATGTCTTGTTCCGAGAAAGGGTTAACTGCCATTGCCGCGCCTTTGGCGTAACGCTGATAATCCTGGCGCGTGCGTTCATACTCGGCATAAACCCGCTGCACATTGGCCGAGGACTCATTTAGCGTAGCCTGTCGTGTTCTGACATCCGCCTGCGCGCTGGCAAGATCTGCCTGCAGCTTGTTCAGCCGGGCACGGTAGCGGGTATCATCCAGGCGAAACAGCACATCGCCCTTATGCAGTAGCACATTGGTCTTATCCGTAACCTCGACAATCACTCCCGATACCTGGGGAACAATGGGCACCGAAACAGCGATTTTCTGCGCCCGGTAGGTATAAGGATGGTTGTAATTCATCCCCAGAATCAAAGCTCCTACGATAAAAATGCCGCCCAATACCGCGGTCGGCACGGTCCATTTATTGATGGGGATACGGAACAATTTGAAAACGCCGTAGCTCAGCGCTACGTAGCTGAGAATAATTAAGAGATCCATACCCTTTCAACACCCTTTATTGGACAACGAGCTTTCATCCGCAGCGGGCATCTGCATTCGCTGTAACTCGCTTTGTAACTGATGAATTCGCGCTTGCAGCACTTCAGGGTGTTCGGCTTTCTCGCTCATGCCCCATCCCCGCTCTGGCCGATATAACGTCGCCCAAATCCACAGCAGTGGCCAAATAGCATGCAGGGTAAACAGGCTGACCCAGCCTGCAACGTGAATGGCATCCTGATGGGGATGTTGCCGTTTTTTGGCCAGCAAATAAGGAATATCGTGAATAATTATCACGCCGTAAAATAAAATAAAAAACACGGCGATCAATACGCCTAAAGCAAAATAATCTAGAAACATGCTACACCCTGGCTGGTAACGCTAAATAACGCATCGAGGCTTATGTTGTCTTATACTCTTTGATATCTTTGGCAATGATATCAATGGCATTTTTAACATCGTCTACGGTGAGTTTTGCCTTTTCATTATTCAAATTATTTCCGGACGCTTTGCGCACCACTTTGATAACCGGCTGATTAGTCGAAGCATCGATAAACTCGCCTTCCATATACACAGAGCTCTCCATGGTGCGGTGACCGGTTACGCTCTGTGTTGCCGCCACCAGCAGCGTGATTGGCAGTACCTCATACACCTGAAGCCCTTTCTTATGGGTATCGATAGCCGTTATAGCCCCTCGGAAAATAAGCGTATTTTCACGTGGCACATCTTCTAAGATAAAATGGGATGCCATGGACTGCTTAAACTGCTGGTTGGTGTAGTTCAGGATATTATCAAGTGCGCGCTGGCTTACCATCTCAGTGGGTTTCGGACGCGGGAAATAGATCATCGGCTGATAAACCAAATATTTATATTTAGAATAGTCAACGTTAGTTTGCTTCCAATATAAAACGTCCTTACCGGAGGCCGATTTCCCCTGGGTAATATCATTGTAATTATTCAGGAACGTAGAATACTTTTCTTTTTCGGTGACCTTGGATGAACAAGCGGCCAGAATGAATACCAAGGGCAAAATGGCCGCACGTTTTTTTCTCATCATAACTTCCAATATTAATTTAATAAGCAATAAATAATTAATCGAAATAGTACCCGCTAGTGACTGATAAGTCATATGACAATACAGGCAAAAATGTATATCATTTTTGATATACAAAATCAGACTGGCGCGTAGAGTGAAATCAAAAGACTTCAAGATCGACGAACTCAGGATCGTTCGCTGCATTGCCGAAACGGCCAGCGTCAGCAAGGCCGCTCAGCGGCTAGACATGCCACAGTCAAATGTGTCGCGCACCCTGACGGCGCTGGAGCGCCGGCTTGGCCTGGAGATCTTCTTACGCACCCCGCGCAGCTTGTCGCTAACCGAATTTGGCGAACAATTTTTACGCCGAGCCACTCAACTGTTAGATGAGCATAACGATCTGCTCAATATATCAGGTACCTATAAACGCAGTCTGAATGGCATGGTGACGCTGGGCGCACCTATTGGTATCCATTCATTCCTGACCCGTTATCTGCTGCCGCCGCTGTTACGCGAATCGCCGGAGCTGATCGTCGATTTGGTTACCCGCAATCCGGATGAACGCGAGAAGAAGTACGGTGCGGTATTCGACAGTGACTGCGATCTGTTGATCAGTTTCTTCCAGCCGCAAAATGAAAGCCTGATCGCCAGGCCCCTGACCCGTTTTCGCGTCGGGTTATTTGCCTCACCGGACTATATCGCGAACGCCCCTCTTGTCGAGCCAGAGGAGCTGAATGCGCATCGCTGCATTACCTTGCGTGTGCTGGGAGGGAGCCACAATACCTGGAGCTGTTATAGTTCTCAGGGCCAATTGATGCAGGTAGCAGTCACCGGCAGCAGCATATGCGACAATATTCTGCCGGCCATCGAGCTGGCAAAACAGGGGCTTGGCATCGTCTATGCCCCTTATTACTCCGTCGCTTCTGCGCTGGAATCGGGGTCACTGATGCCTTGCATTGAACGTGAGCGCTGTATCGATATGCAAGCCTTTCTTATTTATCGCCAGCGTGGGGTGTTACCCCACAGGGTTCAGGTGATGATGGACAGCATCATGCATAACATGAAATTGCATGAGCAACGCCTGATTTAGCGATGACGGCCACAAACACTAAAAGCAAAACCCCGCCGAAGCGAGGTGATGCTGTTCGTCTTTCCGAACCGTCGACAGTTACTCGATTACCGGTCTTTCCCGATCGTCACTGCGTTCGCCATCTGTCTCGTCATCAGGGCAGACTGGCACGCATGCCCTGAAGTCTGAATAGGCTGTCGAACGCTCAGCTTAAAACCGGTATCCACCGCCCAGCAAAGCTTGGCTGGCGATGTCTTTATCCACCATTGGACTATCGGTGATTTCACTGCTCAGTTGAACGGCGCGAACGGACGCCATGGCATACCAGTGTTCGTTAAACTGGTAATTGGCGCTCAGCTCCACATAAGGACTCCAGCTCTCCCCAGCCGAGTACGTCGAGAAACCGCTGTTTTTTGCCTCCGCATGGCCAATGCCATAGTAGTAATCGTTCTGGTTACCGTTGTTGTAGACCGCGCCAATACCGGGAACAAGGCGTAGCTTGCCCACCTTGATTGGATACAGGAAGGCCACGTCCCCCACTACGCCGTTGCTGTTATCAAGGGTATCACCAGCCAGCGAGGCGCGAATAACCCCCCATTTTTCTTTATGGGTGAAGGCCATCCCGGCCATTACTGTGCCATCGCGCTTATCCAGCTTTTTCATTTGGCTGTTATTGCTATCATCCGGATCAAAACCAAGGGGGGAATAATAGGTGATGATCGAAATCTGATCCTTTGGCATATTCAGCAGATAATATCCCGCCGCCAAAGAGTGAATATAAAAGTTCCCTTTCTCATAGTTTAACGTGGGCAATCCCTGGGTTTTAGCATCGGTATCAACATAACCATAATCATTCACCATCGCAGCGGCCCCTAAGGACCAGCTCGCTGCAGCTGAAAAATGCGAATAAATAAGGTAAGCGAAAATTAGCGAAAGAGAAATACTAAACTTACTCCCCCTAATGCGAGGAGTTAGAAAATCTGAGCACGGTTTCATTATTATCATCCATAGTGGGAGCATCAAACGCCGTGCATACTACTCCACCAGGGTAATTGTCTGATAGCGGCTTAAGTGTCCAAAAATGCACACCAGGCAACAAATTGATTTTTAATCACATTCACTCTATCTTACCATTAACTCTTCACTGCCCCCGGACAGACAGAGCCGCTTAATTGCATAGCTACAAGGCATAATATAGTATGCGGAAAAATTCGATCCTGGCTTCACCGTAATAAACTTACGCCCCTGGAACATACATTATGGAAACAGACGTTCCCTTCACTCTTGGGAAAAGAAACTCAGCCACTTTATTTAATAAAGATGATAAGCCGATAGAACATATCTTAGCGATTAAGCACGCTTTAATGCCCTATGGTAAGAAATGTTCTTTTCCAGCGGGAAAAAAAATTCGCTTATTTCACAATGGCATTCGCCATTGGTTCTTGCTCCAGTCAGGCGAAATGTCCGCATGCCGCGACAGCGATGGTTTGAAAATAGCCAACTTTAGAGAACCCTCGCTCGCCGGTATCGCGGAAACCTTCTTCCCTAAAGAGTTGATCTTTTTCCTGGCCGAATCACCGGTTGAACTGGTGATGTACCAGGAAAGTGACGTGCTGGAAACGCTGGCACGGCAAAACCTTTGGCAAGACTTGGTGCATATTCAAGCCTACGTCATTCAAGTTCTGAGCATCCGCGACAGGTTATTGTCAGGCAACGATGCCTACGAGGTTGTCTGCAATCACTTGCTGATGCTAATGAATGAAAAAGAAGCCTTTCGCTTATCCACCACGGTCCCGCGCTATATTCAGCAACGAACGCAGCTCTCGCGTAGCGGCATCATGAAAATATTATCTGACCTGCGCAAGGGGGATTACATTACCGTCGAAAAAGGTATTTTGCTGGCGGTTAACCGGCTGCCAAAGCGTTATTGACTGGCTATCGGTGCCAGTCAATCTTCTTACAGATCCCGTGTATACACCCGCGAAGCCTCACCCCAGGGGTGGTAACCCAACCCATTAAAGGCAAACCCCTGTTTCTCGTAGTAACCTTCCAGATCGGTACACAAATGCAACTGTGGGAAGCCCTGCTGGCGAGCCTCCTGCGCCACATGGTTAATCAGCAACGTGCCGTAGCCACGGTTACGATAGGCCTCCTCCACATACAGCGCGCACAGCCATGGGTAGAGTTCACCGCGGCTAATGAAATCATTGGTGATTAACCCTGCACACCCCAGGATCTGGCTGTTATCCATCAGCAAATACCACTGCGGCAACGGGTTAACCGCACCGATGCAACGAGTGATGGCATCCTCATACATTATCAGCGTTTCTTCCGAAGCCCATTGTCGTTGGAAATAACCGATCGCCTGCTGTTTAAACTCGGGGGACTGACGCACCGAAATAATCTTCATATCTTTTCCTGAGGTGATTTTTCATTCTTTTTCTGGCGTAAAATTATGCGGTAACCCGTGGAGGTTAGCACGGCCTTTATCATGGAAATCAGCGGGATGTGCAGATAATATGGCGACGCAGCCCCTTAACCGGCAGCGATTTCACCAAAACAGGAGTCATTATGACGCAAAATATTTATGACAATCAGGCCTTCTTCGACGGCTATGCCCAACTTAGCCGCTCGGTGAACGGGCTGGACGGCGCACCGGAATGGCCGACTATCCGCAGCATACTGCCGGATTTGCACGGCAAGCGGGTAGTCGATCTCGGGTGCGGCTACGGGTGGTTCTGCCGCAGCGCTCGTGAACAAGGTGCCGTAAGCGTACTGGGGTTGGACGTCTCAGAAAAAATGCTCGGTAAAGCTCAGACGATGACCCAGGATGCCGGCATTGAATACCGCCAGCAGGATCTGGAACAGCTTCAGCTGCCGCAGGCGTCTTTTGATATCGCCTACAGCTCACTGACGCTGCACTACATCGAAGATCTGGCGCGGTTGTTCGCCACGGTTTATCAGGCGCTGACGGCTGGCGGGCAATTTATCTTCACCGCCGAGCACCCTGTTTATACCGCACCGCAGCATCAGGGATGGTTGGTCGATCAAAACGGGCAGAAGTCGTGGCCGGTTAACGGCTATCAGCAGGAAGGTCAGCGGATTTCAAATTGGTTGGCAGAGGGGGTCATCAAGCAGCACCGTATGCTGGGCAGCTACGTAAACTTGCTGATCCAGCAAGGCTTCGTCATTAGCTATCTGAATGAATGGGGGCCTTCGGCTCAACAAATCGCAGAAAACCCGGCGCTGGACGAAGAAAAAGAGCGCCCAATGATATTTATTCTCGCCGCTCATAAACCCGCTTAATGCTTCTTTTCCGCAATAAATCCTGAACACATCCAATATTGGGGAGGCTGCCTCCCCCCAATGGCTTAGGCCGCGGTTGCAGGCATCAGTACCGATTGATCACCAAGACGGTGACTTTGGCATATGCTGAGCAGCGGGACGTGGTTACGCCCCGCCAGGTTTCAAGCGCGTATATCCTGATATTCTGGCGTGGTGTCGAATTCGTGTTTGGCGAACGGGCATAACGGAATGATTTTGCGGTTTTCTGCGCGCATTTTGGCGACCACCAGCGCCACCAGCTTTTTGCCTACCCCCTGGCCTTTCAGCACCTCATCTACCCAGGTGTGATCAATGATGGTTAATTTATCACCGCTGGGCACAAAAGATATCTCAGCAATCATTTTCCCCTGCCGATCGTTTATATAGAAACGCTTTTCATCTTCCAAAAATTTAAGATCCATAGAATTTATTCCTATAAAAAAGGGCGTCACTCTCGGTTGTCGCTACAACAAAGCCAATATTAGTCTATTCTTTAATCAGTAACACAACATAATTGTGACAGTGGCTGAGGAGTTCAAAATGGGTGAAAGCTCAAAAGACGGCGTTATTCTGCTATCCCGAATATTGTTGATGATCCTGTTTATCATTTTTGGCTGGATGAAGCTGGTTGGCTTTGGTGCAACCGTTACGGCAATGGAAGGGTATGGTACGCCCATGCCTTATTTAGCGGCGATTATCGCCGTGGTGGTGGAGTTCTTTTTCGGCATTGCGCTTATTCTTGGGTTATTTACCCGTCCTATCGCGGTTATTTTTGCCCTTTACGTACTCGGCACCGCGTTTATCGGCCACCCATTCTGGAAAATGACCGGCATGGAAATGATGGGTAATGAAATAAACTTCTTCAAAAACATCAGCATTATTGGCGGGCTGTTGCTGCTGGCGGTCACCGGCGCCGGGCGCTATTCGCTGGATTATAAATTCTTCAATAAATAACCCCCACCAGCCGGTGGTTCTGCTGCCGGCTGGCCTTCTGTTTCCCCGTTTATCGACTGCGTTTGGCGTGACGTTCGAAGTTATCGGCTTTGGCCTGTGCCGATTTGCGCAGCGTCACGTAACAGGCACCCTCACCGCCATCGCGCGGCAGCGCCCGACAAAAAGCCTGCACCTGCTCAAACTGGGCCAGCCACTTGGCGACATAGCTGCGGATCACGTTGGCGTGGCTCTCCTCATCTCGCCCGCGACCGTGAACGATCAACAGTGAACGCAGGCTTTGCTTTTCCGCCTGCACAATAAAGCGGAACAACGCTTGCCGACAGGCTTCCACCGGTTGTTTCAGCAGGTTCAGGCTGGCCTGTGGCGGATAGCGGCCATGACTCAGCTTGTCGAGCACACCCTGTTGAATGCCCTCGCCTTTGTATTCCAACGGCTGTTCGCAGGGGATCAGTTCGAGAAAACCGGTACTGAGAAAGTTTTCCTGCTCCAGCGCCTGCGCTTCACGGCGTGCGCGCTTATCCATGGTCTCCTGCGGCTTCAGGTACAACGTCTCGGGGCCGCTGGATAACGGAATGACATCCGCCATCGCCTGTTCAAAAAAATCTTTGTCTTGGTTGCTCATCTCACAGCCACTCTTGGACACTAAGCCTTTCATGCCGGAATAAGCCTGATTGTAAGACCCACAGCTGCGGTTGCAAGCCGGGAATTTTCCGCAATCGTCGTCAACGGGTGAGGTTCTGTGCAGTTTTCGTTATACTGCAAAACCATTATTGAGTGCCGCAAAGGATCGATCCCATGAAAATGCGCGAGCTGGAAACCCAGTTTCAAAATGCCATGAGTGAGTTGCAGGCCAGCTTCGAAAAGCAGCACCGTGAATGGCAGCACAGCTATCAGGCCCTGCAGCAGCTGCTGGAAGAGGCTAAACAGCGCGAAGTCGCATTGCGTATGCAGAACGAACAGTTGGTACGCAAGCTGAGCACCGCCAGTTCAGTGCCGGAGCAGCACGCATTGGTGAAGCAAATTAAAATGCTGGGCGCCCATCTGGACGCACTGGCCAAAGATGCCGCCAGCTTCAACCACCACCTGCGCAATCAGCAGCGGGCAGCCGACAATTTCAGCGGCGAACAGCGTTGACACCGGGCGCTGTCCTGCAGCGCCTCCTGCCAAATACTGGCGTTCCGAGAGTGTAATAAATCATAAATGACCTGGATCATCATCGCTGCCCTGATCGTTGTATTTATTATTGGTTACCGCATTCTGACTTCCGATACCCGCAAAGCCATTGACTCTCTGGCCCACCTGCTGAAAGTGAAACCTATGCTGATTGAATCGATGATTCAGGAGATGGGCAGCCGCAACAGCCAGACCTTTATCCGCATGCTGAACAACGGTTACACCGAAGAGATGCACCAGGCGGCCTATTTGCTGTTTATCTATCTGACCTTTATCAAACAGGCAGACGACCACCAGATCGCCCTGTGGCGGGAAACCCTGCTGCGTGCCGGTCTGTCGCCAGAGCTACATGCCGAGCACACCGAGGCCGCGCTGTTTTATTTTGCCGATCTGGATATCGATGCTTTCGAGCTGGCGCAGTTCCGCCGCGCCTATAACGAGCGTTTTAACCAGGAAGCCATTGCCAATTGGTGAGGATGTCCCCCGCAGGCGGGGGAAGCATTACAGAAACATGCTGTAGATATAGCGCGAAAGCGCGTCACGCGAGCTGAAACCGTGGGGAATGCCATAACGCGCACTCGGGGTATCGCTGCTTAAATCCAGGGGAAACTCAAGGTACTGATCGCTGGTGCGTATCGGCGAGGTCGGCGTGGCGAAATGCACGCTTTTCTCTTTCAGCGCCGGGTGGATCACCAACGCGGTTCTGCCCATCCGCGCTTCACGATTCACATACACATAGTGTTCACCCTTGCGGTAACCATAGGCTTGGTCGGTGACATAATCACGCTCAAACCCGGTATTCTCCAACACTCTAGCCACTTCATCCGGCCGTAAATACATCGATTTCTCCTCTCGTTCTGGACCGCTGAGCGACCTTACCGTAATCATGAGATGAAACAATAAATTTTTCGGTATGGATGTGGGTTTAGGAATAATCCTTAACTAGGTATTTTGCCGTTTTTGCAACAGCAGGCGCAGCATCAACATCACGCCCGGAAATCCCCTCAGTGCCGCAAAATTAAGAGGTCGACGGCACGCACGTACGGTTCATCAACAGCATTTAGCATAGCTCCGATCCTAACCCGACGAGGGATAACGAATTATTATTTAAAGCCGCTGTTGTTGCCTGCGCCATTCACTTGGGCTCACACCCTGAATGCGCAAGAATTCGCGGTTAAAATTCGATTTGGTAGTGAATCCGGCCTTTTGCATAATATCAGTCACCGGCTCATCACCGGCGAGCAACCACTGCGCCGCCTGACGAATGCGCAGCTGATTCACATATTGCGACACATTCATGCCCGTATGGCGGTTAATCGCCTGCGAAACCCGTCGCGCCGGCAACCCCACCTTGCGCGCCAACCGGGCCAGGTTCAGCTCAGGCTCCAGAAAGAAGTCATCTTGCCGCAGCCGTTGTTGCACCCGATCAAACCACTCGGCCAGTTGAGACTCGTCTTCCACCACGCTTTCAGCCGCTGCCGATAGGGCCTCAACCGGGCTGTCCGCAGGTCGGCTGCGCGACAGCACCAAGCACAGGCTCAACGCCACCAACAGGTTATCGATCGTTGCCAGCCAACCGGCGTGCCGTCCGCCAAACAGAGAAAAGTCGAGCGCAATCACTAGTTCGGCTGCCGCCACCATGATCAGCAAGCCCCCCAAACCGCGCCACAGTCGGTAGCTCAGCCAACTTTCCGCCAGCGCCACCTGCGGCAAAGCGTTTTCGCCGCGCCGCAACGCATACAGCAATGCGACGCCATACCCCAGATATCCCCCGACAATTATGGCATCCAGCAAAAAGGGGGCCGTCAGGCTGGCCAGCAGCGTCAGGCACAGCGGCATCAGGTGCCACAGTTCGCGCCACCGCAAATGGCCCTGGGTACTCACCAGAAACGCCAGATAAGCCAGTGAAGGGATCGCCATCGCGCCGAACGGTTGCAGCCCATTGAATTGCGTTATGCCATAACCATAACGAAGCCCCATCAGCAGGCTTTGCCAGGCGCACAATAACAGCAACAGTTGAAAAACCCAGCGCCGCGATCCTGGCCGACCCAGGCGATACAGCAGCCCCAGGCATAGCAGGCCGAACAGAAATGTGAGAGGAATAAGCGGCATCATCGAGGTCTTGTTGCTAGCACACAGAACCGACAGTGTACTGTTAAAACAACCCTTTAACGACCCGGATCGCGATCGAGGTCGCCGAATAGCGCCGCCAATGTCACCCTTTCAGCGTTGATACCTTGAGGAGTGAAAATGAAAAGAACCTTGTTGTTGTTAATGCTGTGGTGCGGTGCTGCCAGCGCGTCCCCCTATCAGGTCGCCACCCGCGATGAAACCTTTCAGGCCGGCTCGCGTTCGTTAGCCAGCCGTATTTACTACCCCACCACCGCAACGGCTAAACCGCAGCTCATCGGTGCCAATGCGGTCTTTACCGGCATTGAAAGTCAGCCGGACGCGCCGACAGCAAGCGGGCATTTTCCGCTGATCGTGATCAGCCACGGCAGCGGCGGCAATAACGCCAGCCAGGCCTGGCTGGCGGCAGCGCTGGCCCAACAAGGCGCGATTGTGGTGGCGGCCAACCATCCAGGCAGCACCACCGGTAACTCGGTTCCGGCTTTGTCTGCCGAACTGTGGTTACAAACCGGCGATATTTCCGCCTTGATTAGCGCCGTCACCGCCGAGCCTCGCTGGAAGCAGGTGATTAATCCTCAGGCGATTGGCGTTATCGGCCACTCCAAGGGCGGCTACAGCACCATTGCAGCTATCGGCGGTAAAGTCCGGCTGAGCGATTTCATCGACGACTGCCGACAAGCACCGCGATCGCCCAACTGTCAGTTTTATACACAAGCCAACGTCGCGCTGACGAAGCTTTCCGCCAGGGCATTTGACGCCGACTACACCGACCCGCGCATTCGCTTCGCGGTGGCTCTTGATCCTGGCATGGTGCCCTACCTGATGCCGACCAGCCTGCGTCGGCTCAGCGCACCGTTACTGATCGTCGAGCCACAGCACTTTTTGCCCGACGGCCAGGAGCCCGGGCTTGGCGGCGCCACGCTGGCGACGGACAACGGAAAGCACCCTATTCATGCACTGAAGCTATCCAGCGGCAATCATTTCGATTTTCTGCCAGTTTGTCAGCCCAAAGGCCGGCAAATCCTGGCGAGTGAAGAAGATGATGGGGCGGTGCTTTGCGCCTCTTCCAGCGAACAACGCGAAGCCGTACACCGGCAAACGCTGGCCGCCATCATGTCATTTATTTATCCGTGGCTACCCGCGCCCGCAGAAAATCGATAAACGCCCTCACCTTTTCCGGCACGTGGCGGGTGTTGGGGTATAGCGCATAAATACTCTGCGCAGGAAACTGATGGTCCGTCAGTAGCGGACACAGCCTGCCCTCGACGAGGGCAGGCCGCACCAGCCATTCAGGCAACAGCGCCACCCCGGCACCGTGCAAAGCAAACGCCAACAGCGCCGCGGCGCTGTCGCCCATCAGCGTGGCGGCATCTTCCACCTTGAACAGCACCGCCCGCCGCTCTGGGGTAATGACCTGCCAACTCAGCGGCGAGCTGAGGCGACTGTGGGCAATCCACTGTGCCTGTGCCAACTGGGCCAGAGACGCAACGGGATGGCGGGCCAGGTAGGCCGGCGAGGCGACCGGCACAATAGCGAAGCTGTCGAGCAATGCCGCCCGCAGGCTGGAATCCGCCAGTTGTCCCAGCCGGATGGCCACGTCGAAACGCTCTGAAATCAAATCGGCATGATAGGAAGAGGAAACGTGCTGAATGCGCAGACGCGGATGCAGTTGGGAAAACGCCGCCAGCGCCGGTACCACCACCTGAGCGCCGTATTCCGGGGTAGTTGTGATGCGCAACACGCCGCTCAACCCATGGTGATCCCGACGTACGTCATCCAAGAGGTTTTCCGCATCCTGCAACAACCGCAGACAACGTTGATAAAAACGTTCGCCGGCGTCGGTCAGCGCCAGCCGCCGGGTGCTGCGCACCAGCAGCGACACTCCCAGTTCGCTCTCCAGCTGTTTGACATTGAAGCTGACCACCGCCTTGGTTTGCCCCAACGCCAGCGCGGCGGCGGTGAAACTGCCGGCGTCCACCACCGCCACGAAGATAGCCAAACGCTGCAGGTTAAGCATGTTGTCGCCCCTTATTGTCAAAATAATTTTGACAGTGTAATCGCTCGCAGCCGATTTATCCGCACTTTCCCGCCCGTTACACTGCTGGCCTTCAACCGGAGGCACCATGCCCTATCGCATCAAAGTCGCAATCGTCTACCTGCTCGGATTTTTTGTCGATCTGATCAACATGTTTATCGCCAACGTCGCTTACCCCTCTATCGGCCATGCGCTGCAGGCTTCGGTCGGTGAACTGGCCTGGGTCAGCAACGGCTATATTCTCGGCCTGACGCTGGTGATCCCGCTCAGCGCCTGGTTAGCGCAGCGCATTGGCGGACGGCGGGTATTTTTGCTGTCGTTAAGCTTGTTTATGCTGGCAACGGCGGCGGCAGGCTATGCCGATTCCATCGGCGAACTGGTTGGCTGGAGAGTGCTGCAGGGTATGGGAGGCGGACTGCTGATCCCGATTGGCCAAACGCTGACCTATCAACTGTACCGCAGCCATGAGCGCGCCGGGCTTTCCGCCGCCATTATGCTGGTAGGCCTGCTGGCCCCGGCGTTGTCACCGGCATTGGGCGGCCTTATCGTTGACCGGCTCGACTGGCGCTGGGTGTTCTTTGCCAACCTGCCGCTCGCCGCGCTGGCGCTGCTGTTGGCCGTACTCTGGCTGCGCCCTCAGGCCCCCGATCCGCAGCGGCGACCGCTGGAAGTCAAGGGGCTGCTCAGCGCCTGCGCCGCCCTGACGCTGATCTTACTGGGCCTCACTCGGCTGGGGGAAACCGAAGGACTTTCTCAAGGCGCTTTGTTACTGGCCGCCGGGGCGGTGATCCTGGCCTATTTCCTGCGCCGCAGCCTGCGCATTGCCCATCCTCTGCTGAACCTGCGCCTGGTTCAGGATCCGCTGTTGCGCACGTCCATGATGATTTATCAGTGCATTCCCGGCCTGTTTATCGGCGTCAGCCTGATCGCCATGCTGTATTTGCAAAATCAGTTGGGCATGCGCGCCGCGCAGGTCGGCAGCCTGATGCTGCCCTGGTCGCTGGCCTCGTTCCTGGCCATCACCTTGACCGGCAGGAAATTTAACCATTTTGGCCCGAAACCGCTGTTTATCTTCGGCTGTCTGCTGCAAGGGCTGGGCATTTTGGCGCTGTCACAGATTGCGCACGCCGGGGATTATGGGTTGCAGGTTGCGGCCTTCGCCCTGATGGGCTTTGGCGGCAGCCTGTGCAGCAGCACCGCGCAGAGCAGCGCCTTTTTGCATATTGCCGATGAGCAATTGGCCGACGCCAGTGCGCTGTGGAATATCAACCGACAGCTCAGCTTCTGTCTGGGTGTCGCCCTGCTCAGCCTGTTGTTAAACCTGCTGCTGGCGCATTTTACCCCCGCCGTCGCCTACAAAAGTTGTTTTTACCTGGCCGCCGCCAGCACGCTGATCCCCATGCTGCTGTGCCTGCGCATCGCAAACCGCGCCATAGTGCGCCGTCTCAATACTCAACAGGAACACCAATGAACCGATATTTTACCGAAGTGATCGACGCACACGTCGCCATTGAAAACTGGCTGGAAAAAGGGGCCGGAGATGAACTGGGGTTGTTGGCGCGTTTTGATCCTGCCTTCAGCATGATCGCGCTGAACGGCAGCCGACTGGATTTTGCCGCACTGAGCGCGTTTTTCCGTGCTCATCGGGCTGCCAAACCGGGGCTGGCAATCAGCATAGAAGAGATGACGTTGGTGGCCGAATGGCCGACGGGGGCGGTGGTCAGCTATCGCGAGCAGCAGAGGCTGCCTGGACAGGCGGCGACGCTGCGCAATTCCACCGTGGTGTTTGAACAAACCGAAACCGGGCTGGGCTGGCGGCACCTGCATGAAACGCCCATCGCGCAGTAATCAGAGAAAACCGTCGGCCAGAAACAGTTCCCAGGCCACGATCAGCCCACACAGGGTGACGGCGCTGAAAATCACTTCGAACAGATAGCGATTGATCATCATGAGCTAGCCCTCAAAAGAAGACACCCGGCCAAGCCGGGTGTCTCAATAACTTCGGGATGATGCGGCCCCCTCAGGCACCGCATTCCTCACTCAATTAAGCGGCTGGCGTTGCTGCTTTTTTGGTGGCTTTGTGGTGTTTTTTAGCGGCCTGAGCTTTCTGCACTGGCGCTTTTTTGTGGTGTTTTTTCGCAGCCTGGGCTTTTTGAGCTGGCGCTTTTTTGCTTACTTTGTGGTGAGTTTTAGCAGCCTGAGCTTTCTGTGCTGGGGCTTTTTTGCTCACTTTTTGGTGCTTTTTAGCGGCCTGAGCTTTTTGAGCTGGGGCTTTTTTGGTGGCTTTGTGGTGCTTTTTAGCCGCCTGGGCTTTCTGAGCTGGAGCTTTCTTGGTCGCTTTGTGGTGCGCTTTCTTATGATGAGTGGCTTTAGCAGGAGCCTTCTCAGCAGCAGCTGGCGCAGCGGTAGTGGTGGTTGCAGCCGGAGCAGCCGCTGCCGGAGCTGCAGCAGTATCAGCAGCGAAAGCAACAGAAGACAGACCCATGGTGGCAGCAACGATCAGGGCTAATACTTTTTTCATCTTTAATTCCTCAGAGTGTTTTTTCAGTAAGCCCCGTTGGGCCGTTGAAGCAGATACTAGAGGAATCGATGGACGGCTTCCGTGAGTGATTGGTTTCGCCGAGTAACCAAATGTACAACGCTGTCTGACACTGCGGCGACAGTTCTCGGGTATGAATTTTACCGTGATCGCCGGCACATTTTCAGAAATGGTCTACACTTGATAGACATGTGTCAAAACGGAGAGTCGAATGTTTAAGAAATCAGAAAAAGTAGAACGCGACATTGATCAGGACGTCACTCTTTTGGCTGATACATTGGATGAGGTGCTACGTGCATCCGGTGACAAGACCAAAGAGGAACTGAAAGAGCTGCACAGTAAAGCCAAAGGCGTGTTACGTGACGCCCGTGCACGCTTCAATGGTTCTAACAATCTGACACAGCACGCCCGTGATGCCGTCGAACAAGCCGACAGCTACGTGCGCGACAAACCTTGGCAGGGCGTAGGGATCGGGGCCGCGGTTGGCATCGTCCTCGGCGTTCTGCTGGCCCGGCGTTAACACCCCTTGCAGTCATAAAGATAAAACAGATGTGCGTCTGGCCCGTGGGAAACCGCGGGCCGTTTAATTTGTGGCTTCGAACAACTGGGCTAACCTGGCCACTGCCCGCTCGGCCTCGCTCTGCTGGGTAAAGTTGGCAAACCCCATCAACAGCCCATCCCCCGCAGGGCTGGCTATGTGCCAATCCGAAAGTGCCTGTATCGACAACCCGCGTTGCCAGGCCTCTTGAGCCAGGTGCCGATCCTGGCCTGTAGCCGTCAACCGCGCCAGCAATTGGATGCCGCCAGCCTGCGACGATACCGTCAAATACCCTGCCAGCTGTCGTGCAAGCGCCTGCGCCAGCCATTCACGGCGCTGGCGATAGAGAGGCCGCATACGTTTAAGATGGCGATAGAAATGCCCCTGATGGATAAAGTCCGCCACGCTGGCTTGCATCAGCGGCGGGCAGCCGCAACCGCGTAACCGGCTGCTGCGACCAAAAGCGTCCACCTGTTCAAGCGGCACCACCAAATAAGCCATACGCAGTGCCGGAAACAAGGTTTTACTGAAAGTCCCGGCATACAGCACTCGCCCCTGACGATCGAGGCTTTTCAACGGCGGCAGCGGCCGGCCATGATAGCGAACCTCGCTGTCGTAATCGTCTTCAAGGATCCATGCCCCCTGCTGCTGAGCCCACTCCAGCAAGGCCATGCGCCGCGCCAGGCTAAGCGAGACGCCCAGAGGGCTCTGGTGGGTCGGCGTCAGCACCGCCATGCGAGCCTTAAGCGCAGAGGCAACACCGACGGCGATATTCATCCCCTGTTCATCCACCGGCACGGCTACCGGCTGCATGCCGGCGGCGCGAAACAGCGGCAGGGTCACCGGGTAGCCGGGGTCTTCCAGCCACACCTCGTCACCGGTCTTGAGTAAAGTGCCGATCGCCAAATCCAGCAGCGCCTGATAGCCGGCACAAATAAAAACCTGTTCCGGTCGACAATTGATACCACGCGAAAGCTGCAAATAATTCACGATCGCCGTGCGCAGTTCGGGTAACCCTTGGGTTGACGGTTGGGCCAGCGCCGCCAACGGAGCCGTACGCAATTGGCGACCGACAATCCGCTGCCATAGCGCACGCGGGAACGCATCCAGCGCCGGCAGCCCCAATTGAAAAGGCTGCGTTGCCCCACTCGGGTGCAATGGGTTGGCCGCCACCGCCGGCAACGCCTCCGTCGTCAATGCCGCGCGTACCGGCAGATTCTGCAGCTGCGGTGATACGTAAGTGCCAGCCTGTCCCCGGCTTTGCAGAAAACCTTCAGCGATAAGTTGGCCGTAAGCGCTTTCCACCGTGGCCCGCGCCACCCCCAGATCGCTCGCCAGCCCACGCACAGAAGGCAGCCGACTGCCCGCCTGCAGGCTTCCTTGTGCAATGGCGTCTTTAATCCGCAGATAAATCTGCCGGTACAAAGGATCCGCTAGCTGAGTATCCAGCCGCAAAGAGGAGAGAAACTGACGCATTATGGCCCGGTTAAATAATCATTTTATGGCTCTATAGCATAGTCCATATCGCCGTTAAAGTAGCGTCATGATTCTGCTACCCGCTCACTGAGGTTGACCATGATTAAGCAACGTTTGAAATATTCCGAACTCTCTCCCGCCCCTTACAAAGGGATGGTGACCGCCCTGATGGCACTGGAGAAAGGCGCGCTGGACAAGGCGACGATTGAGCTGATGTTTATGCGCGTATCGCAGATTAACGGCTGTGCCTACTGCCTGGATATGCACGGAAAAGCCCTGCGCGAAAGCGGCGTCGACAACGCCAAGCTGGACCAGCTTGCGGGCTGGCGCGTGAGCCATGCGTTCAGCGACCGCGAGCGCGCTGCGCTGGAGTGGGCGGACTCCGTAACCCTGATCGCCGCAACCGGCGCACCGGACAGCGCGTTTGAAGCGCTGCAGGCGCACTTTAGCGATGCGGAAATTGCCGATTTGACCTTCGCCATCAGCATCATGAACGCCTTTAACCGTCTGGCCATCAGCATGCGTCAATGACGAAACCGCACTTTTCCCCCTCTCGCCCGAGAGGGGTTTCCCGCCAACAACCGCCAAAAAAATTTTTCCCGCTGCTTTTCCAGCCCTGATGCGGCCTCAACGTGAATTCCGCCAAAACACCATATATAGCGTGGTTGATAAATTAAATATCCACATATAGTATTTAACCCATCAACCGCAGGGAACATGTAGCGGTTGGTAACGCCGTCAGAAACGCCGTTCAATGCTCCGTTATCTGACCTGTCCGCCTTTCCTTCAGCCTAAAAGGTAAATGCGAATCATGAGCATTATTATTTACAGTAAACCGGACTGTGTCCAGTGCAACGCCACCTATCGCGCATTCGATAAACAAGGGATTGGTTATCAGGTGATCGACCTCACCCAGGATCAGCAGGCGCTGAGCCATGTAAAATCCCTTGGTTACCAGCAGGTTCCGGTGATTATCGCCGGTGAAGATCACTGGTCTGGCTTCCGGCCGGACAAAATCGGCGCGCTGGCTCACGCCCTGGCGTCCTGAGGTTGCCCATGAACCCGCTGGTCTATTTCTCCAGCAGTTCGGAGAACACCCACAGGTTCGTTGAAAAACTGGGATTGCCGGCGATACGTATCCCTATCGCCGGCGCCCGCAGCAAACTGCTGATGGATAAACCCTATATTTTGATCGTGCCCAGCTATGGCGGCGGCAGCGCCGTAGGAGCCGTGCCGATCCAGGTGATCCGCTTTCTCAACGATCCACAGAATCGCGCTTTCCTGCGCGGCGTTATCGCCGCCGGGAATACCAATTTCGGCGCAGCGTACGGCATTGCCGGCGACATCATCGCCAAAAAATGTCAGGTGCCTTTTCTTTACCGCTTTGAGCTACTCGGCACCACACAAGACGTTGCAAACGTTCGACAGGGAGTAACCGCATTTTGGCAACGACAGAACTGACCCGGCCCGCCGCAAGCGCGCTGGATTACCATTCGCTCAACGCGATGCTCAATCTTTATGATGCCGAAGGCCGTATCCAGTTCGACAAGGATCGGTTAGCGGCGCGGCACTACTTCCTGCAGCACGTGAATCAAAACACCGTGTTCTTCCATAATCTGGAAGAGAAGCTGCGCTATCTGGTGGAGGAAGGCTATTACGAACAGAGCGTGTTGGCGCAGTACGAGTTCGCCTTTATCAAACAGCTGTTCCAACAGGCCTATGCGAAAAAATTCCGCTTTGAGACCTTCCTCGGCGCCTTTAAGTATTACACCAGCTACACGCTGAAAACCTTCGACGGTAAGCGCTACCTGGAACGCTACGAAGACCGGGTGTGCATGGTAGCCCTGACGCTGGCGGCGGGCGATAACGCCCTGGCGCAGGATCTGGTGGAGGAGATGATTTCCGGCCGCTTCCAGCCGGCGACGCCGACCTTTCTCAACTGCGGCAAGCAGCAGCGCGGCGAACTGGTGTCCTGCTTTCTGCTGCGTATCGAAGACAATATGGAGTCGATCGGCCGGGCGGTGAATTCCGCGCTGCAGCTGTCAAAACGCGGCGGCGGCGTGGCGTTTTTACTGACCAATATTCGCGAGGTCGGTGCCCCGATCAAACGCATAGAGAATCAGTCTTCGGGCGTTATTCCCATCATGAAAATGCTTGAGGATGCCTTCTCTTACGCCAACCAACTGGGCGCGCGTCAGGGCGCCGGAGCGGTCTATCTCAACGCTCATCACCCGGATATCCTGCGTTTCCTCGACACCAAGCGTGAAAACGCCGATGAGAAAATCCGCATCAAGACGCTGTCGCTGGGGGTGGTGATCCCGGATATCACTTTCGAACTGGCGAAGAATAACGAAGAGATGTATCTGTTCTCGCCCTATGACGTCGAGCAGGTGTACGGCGTGCCGTTCTCGGAAATCAGCGTCAGCGAGAAGTACCGCGAAATGGTGGATGACAAGCGCATCCGCAAATCACGTATCAATGCGCGTGAATTCTTTCAGGTACTGGCGGAGATCCAGTTTGAATCTGGTTATCCGTACATGATGTTTGAAGATACCGTCAATCGTGAAAACCCGATCGCCGGGCGCATCAACATGAGCAACCTGTGCTCGGAAATTTTGCAGGTTAATCGCGCCAGCACTTATCACGATGACCTGAGCTACGACCAGGTAGGCAAGGATATTTCCTGCAACCTCGGCTCGCTGAACATCGCCAAAACCATGGATGCCCCCGACTTCGGCAAAGCGGTCGACACCGCAATCCGTGCGCTGACGGCGGTGGCTGACATGAGCGACATTCGCTCGGTCCCGTCGATCGCCGAAGGCAACCGCAGTTCGCATGCCATTGGCCTCGGCCAGATGAACCTGCACGGCTACCTGGCTCGCGAACGCATCTTCTATGGTTCAGAAGAAGGGATTGATTTCACCAACATTTATTTCTATACCGTCGCTTACCACGCCATTCGCGCCTCTAACCGGTTGGCCATCGAGCGCGGCAGTGCGTTCGGGGGCTTCGAAGAGTCGACCTATGCTTCCGGTGAATACTTCAGCAAATACACCGAACGGGAATGGCAACCACAAACCGAACGGGTTCGCGCGCTGTTCGCCGACGCCAATATCGCCATCCCAGGCCGCGAAGAGTGGCTGGCGCTGCGCCAGTCGGTGATGATGCACGGCTTGTACAACCAGAATCTGCAGGCGGTACCGCCCACCGGTTCCATCTCCTACATCAATAACTCGACCTCCAGTATCCATCCGATCGTGTCACGCATCGAGATCCGCAAAGAGGGAAAAATTGGTCGCGTCTATTACCCGGCGCCCTATATGACCAACGACAATCTGGAGTACTACCAGGATGCCTACGACATCGGGCCGGAAAAAATTATCGATACCTATGCCGCTGCCACTCAGCACGTCGATCAGGGGCTGTCGCTGACGCTGTTTTTCCGCGATACCGCCAGCACCCGCGACATCAACCGCGCGCAGATTTATGCCTGGCGTAAAGGCATCAAAACCATCTATTACATCCGCCTGCGCCAGATGGCGTTGGAAGGCACCGAGGTGCAGGGCTGCGTGTCCTGTGCACTGTGAGGCAATCTATGAATACCACTAAACCGGCGCAGTTGGTGCGCGCGATCAACTGGAACATCATCGAAGACGACAAGGATCTGGAAGTCTGGAACCGCCTGACCTCCAACTTCTGGCTGCCGGAGAAGGTGCCGCTGTCGAATGACATTCCGTCGTGGGCAACGTTGACGCCAAAGGAACAGCAGTTGACCATTCGGGTGTTCACCGGCCTGACGCTGCTGGACACCATTCAAAATACCGTGGGTGCGCCGGCGCTGATCGAAGATGCGATTACGCCGCATGAGGAGGCGGTGTACTCCAACATCAGCTTTATGGAAGCGGTGCATGCCCGTTCGTACAGCTCCATTTTCTCTACGCTGTGCCAGACGCCGGACGTCGACGATGCCTACCGCTGGAGCGAGGAAAACCGCGCGCTGCAGAAAAAAGCCAGCATCATTCTGGCCCACTACCGCAGCGATGATCCGCTGATGAAGAAAGTCGCCAGCGTATTCCTGGAGTCGTTCCTGTTCTATTCGGGCTTTTATCTGCCGATGTACTGGTCGAGCCGCGCCAAGTTGACCAACACCGCCGATTTGATCCGCCTGATCATCCGCGACGAGGCGGTGCACGGGTATTACATCGGTTATAAATTCCAAAAAGGATTGGAGAAGGTCGAGGCGGCGCGCCGCCAACAGGTGAAAAACTTCGCCTTCGATCTGATGCAGGATTTGTACGATAACGAGGTGCGTTACACCGAAGAGCTGTACGACGGTGTTGGCTGGACCGAGGACGTGAAAACTTTCCTGCACTATAACGCCAACAAGGCGTTGATGAATCTGGGGTACGAAGCGTTGTTCCCACCGTCGATGGCGCAGGTCAATCCGGCCATTCTGTCGGCACTGTCGCCAAACGCCGACGAGAACCACGACTTCTTCTCCGGCTCAGGCTCGTCTTACGTGATTGGTAAAGCGGTCAACACCGAAGACGACGACTGGGATTTCTGATTGAAGCTCTCGCGATATCGGCCTGGCAAGGACGATATCGCATTCCTAATAATCCAGCTCTTTCTGACTTCGAATAGCCAAAACAAAGACCGTATCTATATCGGGAATATATTTATAGAGGGCCAAATACCCACGCGTTTGCTGACCAATAACTAACTCACGCTGGCCCAGACTCTGCGACCTGCCAATGAGCGGATTATGTTCCAGCACTGCAATCGCCTGAATAATCTCCTCAATTCGCCGTCCGGCATCCGCAACCCGGTAGTCCGCCAAGTGGACGAGAATACGCTCGATATCATCCCTGACCTCTGGCGCCAACTCGATTTTTGCCATTAGCCCCCCAGCTTTTTAGCGGAAGGTTTGCTTGCCGCGGTATCCCCCGCCAGATAACTCTCCAGATAGCCACGCATATCGTTCCAGGGAATGGTTTCCCCCGTAGCAATAATGTTGGCGTAACGCTTTTCCGCTTCCTCTTCGAAATCGCGACGTAGCTCTTCTTGTTGAGTCTTTTCAGCAATCGCCTGCAGAATAAAGCTGTGCGAAGTCACGCCGGCCTGTTCTGCCACAGCCGCGACTCGGGCTTTGAGTTCTTCGGGTATACGGATGGTTGTGGTCGGCATAGTCAATAAACCTCGACGCAAACAAAACAGGTGTAGCTCAATTGTGCTACATCAACATCAGTTACTCAATAGTCTTGCTCATTTATTCAGCAAGGACCGCTGTCGGATGCGCTGCCAGATGGCCCGTTTTTCCTCGTCATCGGCACTCGACCAGGCCGCGATTTCCTCCAGCGTGCGCCAACAACCCAGGCACCACGCCTTTTCATTGTCGATCTGGCAAACATTATTGCAGGGTGAACGCACGCCATCGTCAATCTGACTGCCGGTTTTTCTTCTTCTGCTGCGGCCTACCATAAGGCGCTTCCTCCGGTGGATTTCTCGCGACAGGATACCCGATCCTGCCGCGAGAGAAACCGTTGCGGCAGGATCAGATAATGCCGCCGTTGGCGCGCAGGATTTGGCCGTTGATCCAGGCACCGTCTGCACCGGCCAGGAATGACACCGCCGCGGCGATATCCTGCGGCTGCCCCAGACGCTCCAGCGGGGCCATTTTCGCCAGCCGGTCGATCAGTTCCGGCGTTTTGCCGTCGAGAAACAGTCCGGTGGCGGTCGGGCCCGGCGCGATGGCGTTGACGGTAATATTGCGACCCCGCAGTTCTTTCGCCAGCACGCTGGTCAGCGCTTCTACGGCGGCCTTGCTGGCGGCATACATGCCGTAGCTCGGTTGCAGCAGCCCGACCACGCTGGACGAAAAGTTGATGATGCGGCCGTTGTCGCGCAGGCGTTTCGCCGCTTCTCGCAGAGTGTTGAAGGTGCCTTTCAGGTTAATGTCGATCAGCCGATCGACATCGGCGTCGCTCATTTCTGCGACCGGAGCCAGCGCAATCACCCCAGCGTTATTCACCAAAATATCCACGCCGCCGAAAGCCTGCTCGGCACGGTCAAACAACTGGGTAACGGCAGCGGCGTCGCTGACGTCCGCCCTGGCGCTCAGCGCCCGCCCCCCGTTTTGTTCAATTTTGCGCACCAGCTCATCGGCCAATGCCTGATTGCCTGAATAGTTGACGATCACGGTAAAACCGTCGGCGGCCAGCCGTTCGGCAATGGCCGCGCCTATACCGCGCGATGCGCCGGTGACAATGGCAACTTGCTGAGTCTTGGTGTTCATGCTCTCTATCCTCGTCGGCTATGCGCCGGCGACTTGCCGGCGTGACAACATCATGCACCTTTCGCCCAGGCGAATAATCCCCTACTCTTCGTTATCACTATCCGAATTTAGCGAACAATAACCATGGACAGAATCGATGCCATGCGCTTGTTCACCCGCGTGGTGGAACAACGCAGCTTTACCCAGGCCGCACAGGATCTGAACCTGCCGCGATCGACGGTGACCGATGCCATCAAGCAACTGGAGACCCGGCTGCAGGTGCGGTTGTTGCAACGCACCACCCGCCACGTCAGCCCAACGCTGGATGGCGAAGCTTACTATCAACGCTGCCTGACCATTCTGGCGGATATCGAAGATGCCGAGATGGCGTTTGCCGGTGCCAAACCGCGTGGGCTGCTGCGCATCGACGTACACGGCACGTTGGCACGGCACTTTTTGCTGCCGGAACTGCCCGACTTTTTGACGCAATATCCGGATATCGAACTTTTTATGAGCGAGGGCGATCGGCTGGTAGATCCGGTGCGGGAAGGTATCGACTGCGTGGTGCGCGTCGGCAAACTGAAAGACAGCGATATGGTGGCGCGTCGGTTAGGCGAGCTTGAAGAGGTTACCTGCGCCGCCCCGGACTACCTGCAACGTTTTGGCACGCCGCACTCCATCAGCGAACTTGCAGGCCACCGAATGGTGGGCTTCCGTTCCTCGGCCAGCGGCACCCTGATGCCGCTGGAATTTACTGTCGCAGGCCAGACGCAGCAGGTGACATTGCCTTGCACGGTGTCGGTCAGCGCGGCGGAAAGCCTGGTTGCTGCGGCGCGCATGGGGTTGGGGATCATTCAGGTGCCGCGTTATCACCTGCGCGACAGCCTGGACAACGGCAGCTTGCTGCCCCTGCTGCCGCAATTCCCCTCCACTCCGATGCCGGTCTCATTGCTCTACCCGCGCAACCGCCAACTTTCACCGCGGGTTCGGGTCTTCATCGACTGGTTCAGCAAAGTGTTCGCCGCCCGTAACCGATAAATGCCTTACATGGCGCCATATTCCAGCGGCACCCAGTCGTAACCTTCCCCCTGTTTATTCAGGTAACCCAAGCCGGGGAATGACAGATGCGGTCCGCCCACCAGCACGCTGCGTTGGGCGCTATCGCTAAACACCCGCAGCCGCTGGGCTACTGCCGCTTTGGCATCTTTATCAAAACTTATCGCGACACGCGGATGGGCGAACTGCACCGCCGCCACGTGGATCAAATCCCCCAGCAGCAACAATTTTTTACCCTGGCTTTCCACCAGATAGATGCTGTGGCCTGGCGTATGCCCATGGGCGGCGAACGCGCTGATCCCCGGCGACAGCTCACCATCATTATTGAACGTTTTAAAATGTCCGGCGGCCTGATAAGGCTTGAGCGCGGCGATAACATTCTCGAACGAGGCTTTCTCCTTCGGCGATGCCTGTTTCAACCGACTCTCGCTAAGCCAAAAATCCGCATCCTGCTGCCCGGCACGCACCACTGCATTTGGAAAAGCAGCTTTACCGTTTTGCGTCAAACCGCCGAGATGATCCGGGTGCATATGTGTCAG
Source organism: Serratia sp. OS31 (assembly GCF_014164835.1). Lineage (NCBI taxonomy): Bacteria > Pseudomonadati > Pseudomonadota > Gammaproteobacteria > Enterobacterales > Yersiniaceae > Serratia > Serratia sp. OS31. Next base: position 26,465 of record NZ_JACJFQ010000034.1, read on the forward strand.
GTAAATTTCATCCACCTGCTGTGGCTGATAGCCGGCAGCCTTGAGGTTTACGACCAGTTTGCCCAACCCCTCTCCCAGCAGCGAACCCGCACCGGTATCAACCAGGATCAGCTTGCTGCCGGTATTGATCAGATAGGCATTAACAGAGGTGACGACCGGCAGATCTTGATGATGTTCGGCCAACGCCGTTTCGATCTGCTTTGGCGAACTGTTCAGCAGCAGTTTATCCACCGGCAAACGAAGCACGCCATCGGACAAAGCGGTGACTTCATAGCTGCCCAGCATGATGCGATAAAAACCCGGCGCGGGGTTTTTTACCTGCGGCGCGGCGGCCAGGGTTTGCAGCGACATAACGGCCAGCGCCGCCCCCAGCAGGTAACGTTTCCAGAACATGGTGACTCCTTGTTGTCATTTGAACGCTAAGTATTAACCCAAAGCGCAAATGACGCCTGCCGGAGGAGAAAATGAATAAAAAAATCCCCGCGGGGGCGGGGAAAGGCAAAGAAACACTAAGGATTTTTTAGAGTTATACGAAAAATTTGGCCAGTACCAGCAGAGAAAGCGAGACGTTAATCGCGCCGCCGATACGGGTAGCAATCTGGGCAAAGGGCATCAGCGACATACGGTTGCCGGCGGTGAGGATGGCAACATCGCCAGTGCCACCCTGCCCACTCTGGCAGCAGGAGACAATCGCCACATCGATCGGGTGCATGCCAATTTTCTTGCCGACGAAGAAGCCGGTCGCCACCAGTGCAGACACGGTGCTGACGATCACCACCAGATTTTGGAAGGTGAAGGCGTTAACCAGTTCCTGCCACGGAGTAATCGCTACGCCGACGGCGAACAGAATCGGGTAGGTGACCGCAGTACGGAAGAATTTATAGACCACCTGCGAACCTTCCTGAATTCGTGGGGACACGCCATGTGCCAGCTTCACCGCCACTGCGGCGAACAGCATGCCAACCGGTGCCGGCAGGCCAATCATGCGGTGCAGCAACATCCCTACCATGTATAGCAGGATAGCCAGCAGCGCACCGCAGGCAATGGTGCTGACATCCACCTTACCGCTGATTTTTTCCACCGCGCTCATCTCGCTTTCGCCCTGCTTGCTCGGCATCAGGCTGCCTTCGCCGGTCAGGTGCGGGTAACGTTTACCCAGTTGGTTGAGCAAGCCGGCCAGAACGATGGCAGTCAGGCTGCCGAGCATCACGATAGGCAAAATACGCCCCAAGGCTACCCCCTGCTCCATATGCAGAATCGCCGCATACCCCATCGACAGCGGGATCGCGCCTTCACCGACGCCACCGGCCATGATCGGTAAAATCAGGAAGAAGAAGATTTGGAACGGCTCCAGCCCCAACGCCATGCCCACCGCCATTCCTACCAGCATGCCGACAATCTCACCGCACAGCATCGGCGCGAAAATGCGCAGAAAGCCCTGGATCAGCACCTGACGGTTCATGCTCATAATGCTGCCAACGATAATGCAGCAGATGTAGAGATACAGAATATTGGTCGATTTATAGAATTTGGTGGTCGATTCCACCACCACGTCCGGCAGCAAGCCGTAATGCACCAACGCAGAAGGAATAAAGGTGGCGCAGATCGCCGCGGCCCCCATTTTGCCGATCAGCGGCAGGCGTTTGCCAAACTCGCCGCAGGCAAAACCAAAGAACGCCAATGTGGCCACCATGACCACGATATCGCTCGGTAATTTCCCTTCCAGGCAATCCAATAAAATAAGTACGCCGGCCAGAACAAAGAACGGCAACGGAATAATTCCTACTTTGTAATTGTCCAGTATATGCCACCATTTCTCCCGCAGCGGTATTTCAGCGGTTTTGTCTTTGGCGGCGAGGAAAGAATCATCTGTTGTGCTCATAATCTGGCCTCTTATTAGTTTGTTCAGCCATCATAGAGAAACGCACGGATTATCTGCTGTGATTTTGTTCAAAGTTAAAAAGGGTTTTTAATGGTGGTTATGGTTTCTATGGTGTTAATTGGGATTATGTAAAATTTGGCGTGGTTTTAATGGTGTTAACGTTATTTTTACTTTAAGAGTTATCAGTTTTATTGCAGCCGCTGCATTAGCCACCCCGACAAGAATAATCCCGTGGCTGCGATCACAAGTTGATCCGGCGCAATATTACATTAACGGCCACTCATGATAGGGTAAGCACTCAGGATTTATCAGGGCGAACCCCGGTCATGCGCATAAAACTCTCATTTCAAATCAAGCTATTCCTGTGCCTGGTTGCCTTCTCCTGCCTGCTGTTGACGTTTATTGGTGCTTACACCTACTACCAGCTCGATGCTCAACTGCACCGCGACCTTGGTGCGCGAGCGCAGGTGCAGGCGCGCGAGATTGCCCTGATCCCCTCCTTGATCACCGCTGTGGAAAAAAAAGACCCGGTTAAAATTGCAGCGCTAATGAAAAAAATACGCGCCAGCAGCGATGCCAGCTATATCGTTATCGGCGATAAGCAAACCCGGCATCTTTATCACTCTGAATATGCCAACCGTATCGGCACGCCAATGGTCGGCGGCGATAATAAAGAGGTTCTCGAAGGCAAAAGCATTATTTCCATTCGCAAAGGCGGCATCGGCATTTCATTGCGCAGTAAAGCGCCCATTTTGGACGAAAATAATAACGTCATCGGCATTGTTTCGGTGGGGTATCTAAAATCACATATCGACAATTTAAATTCCAGAACTCTGACGCAAATTCTTGGGTCGATAGTGCTTTTATTGATCGCGCTGTTCGTATTTTCGTGGCTGTTATCGAAGAATTTAAAACGCCAAATGTTCTGGCTGGAACCGAAAGAAATTGCCCTGCTGGTGCGTCAACAGAAAGCCTTGCTGGAAGCAATCTATGAAGGGGTGATTGCCGTCGATCCTCAGTTACGGATCATCACCATCAACCACGCGGCCCGCGAACTGCTGGATCTGCGTCAGCCCGCCGGCGCCCTGATGGGCCGCGAAATCGGTGAGGTGATCCAATCCCAGCCGGATTTCTTCGGCGCCTCACAGTTAGGGCATGATACCCATGACGAGGTCTGCCGCTTCAACCATGTGCGGGTTATCGCCAGCCGGGTACGCATCATGCAGGAAGAAGAGCTGCAGGGCTGGGTGATCAGCTTCCGCGACAAGAACGATATCAATACCCTGAGCAGCCAGCTTAGCCAGGTGAAGCGCTATGCCGACAACCTGCGCATCATGCGCCACGAACAGCTGAACTGGACCGCCACCCTCGCCGGCCTGCTGCATATGCAACGCTACGACGAGGCCATCCGCTATGTGGAGGCACAATCGGAAGGTGCGCAGGAGATCCTCGACTTTATCTCACAGCGTTTCAGTTCGGCGGCGTTGTGCGGCCTGCTGCTGGGTAAATACTCCAGCGCGAAGGAAAAAGGGGTGGAATTGCGTTTCGATCCGGCCTGCCAGCTGCGGCAGATCCCGGCGGCATTGAATGAAACCGAATTGATGTCGATCATCGGCAATTTGCTGGATAATGCGGTAGACGCTACGCTGCATTACGGTGCTCCCTATGAGGCGGTAGAACTTTATATCAGCGACAGCAGCAATGAACTGGTGATTGAAGTGGCCGATCGCGGAACCGGCATTGCCCCTGAGGTGCGCGATACGCTGTTCGAACAGGGCGTCACCACCAAAGATGACAAGGGTGACCACGGCATCGGCCTGCATCTGGTTGCCAGCCACGTGGCGCAGGCGCACGGCAGCATAGAAGTGTCGGACAACGATCCGCACGGCGCTATTTTTTCTTTGTTTATCCCTAAACAATCTTGAGCACCCGAATGATGCAACCAGAAGCACTGGACGTTTTGATCGTGGAAGATGAGCCACAGCTGGCGACGCTGCACGCGGAATTTATCGAGCAGAATTTTGCTCTGCGGGTGGTGGCCTATGCCGCCACGCTGGCCGAGGCCAGAGCCAAAGTCAACGCCCACCAGCCACGGCTGATCCTGCTGGACAACTTTTTGCCCGACGGCCAGGGGATTGAGCTGATGGAAGAAGCGGCGGTGAAAAACCCCGGTTGTTCGGTGATCTTCATTACCGCCGCCAGCGATATGAATACCTGCAGCCAGGCGATCCGCAACGGTGCCTTCGATTACATCATTAAACCGGTCTCCTACAAGCGGCTGCGCAACTCACTGGAGCGCTTTATGCAGTTTGTGCAAACTCAGCGCACCTTCAAGGTGATCGACCAGAGCAACGTCGACGCGCTGTATAACCTGCAATCCAAACAGTTCTCCAGCGAACCCAGTGCCAAAGGCATAGAGGCCAACACGCTGGAACTGGTACAGGCGCTGTTTATCAAGCAACCAGAGGCCGCGCATGCGGTAGAAGACGTGGTAGAACAGGTTGGGATCAGCAAAACCACCGCCCGACGTTATCTGGAATATTGCGTCGCTACCCAGTTTGTGCGCGTTGAAATGATGTACGGCAATATCGGTCACCCGCGGCGCCTGTATCGCAAGGCATAGGCTGCCATCTGGCTGTCATATTGAAGGGGTAATATAACTTCGGCGATATCCCCTCGATATCGGCACCTGTCGTTAAAAATTGATGAAATACTGATGACTTTTACCCGGCCTCTGGTCGGGTTTTTTATTGTCTGAAAACAGGCTTTGACAGGCAAATAATAGCAATAATCAGAACGGATTATTCTTACTAAAAACCAACCGTTTATCGGAAATATCAGCCACTGATAATTGAGCACTCACCTCATTACCATAACTAATCGAAAACTTGATGTAAATCGTTAATATCCCATTCATCGGACATTGAGGGTTGTCTCAGATATTCACTGTGTTAGGGTATAGGGGACTATTATTTTCTATTGGGAAATTTTTATCGTTTGATAATTCATCAGAGGAAACAGCAAATTGCATGGCAATTAAACTCGAAGTAAAGAACCTGTATAAGATATTTGGCGAACATCCGGATCGCGCTTTCAAACTGATTGAAAAAGGCCTGACAAAAGACCAATTGCTTGAAAAAACCGGATTATCATTGGGCGTAAAAGACGCCTCTCTGGCCATTGAAGAAGGCGAGATATTTGTCATCATGGGGCTTTCCGGATCTGGAAAATCCACCCTGGTACGCCTTCTCAATCGTCTGATAGAACCCACCCGCGGTCAGGTGCTGATTGATGGCGAGGATATATCTAAAATATCCGACAGCGCACTGCGCGCCGTACGCCGTAATAAGATCAGCATGGTGTTTCAATCATTCGCTTTAATGCCACATATGAATGTATTGAATAACACCGCATTCGGTATGGAATTGGCCGGAATTCCACCGCAGGAACGCCAGGAAAAAGCCCTGGAAGCATTGCGTCAGGTCGGGCTGGAGAATTATGCCTATTCTTATCCCGATGAACTTTCCGGCGGGATGCGTCAGCGCGTGGGATTAGCCCGTGCCATGGCGAATAATCCGGACATATTATTGATGGATGAAGCCTTCTCGGCGCTGGATCCATTAATCCGTACCGAGATGCAAGATGAGCTGGTCAAATTACAGGCCCAGCATCAGCGCACCATCGTCTTTATTTCCCATGATTTGGATGAGGCGATGCGTATTGGCGATCGTATTGCCATTATGCAAGGCGGAGAGGTTATTCAGGTCGGTACGCCGGAGGAAATATTAAATAATCCGGCCAACGATTATGTCCGCACCTTCTTCCGTGGCGTCGATATCAGCCACGTTTTCAGCGCCAAGGATATCGCCCAGCGTCGTCCTGTCGCCCTTATTCGTAAAACCCCCGGCTTTGGTCCGCGTTCAGCGCTACAGCTGCTGCGCGATGAAGACCGCGATTATGGTTATGTTATTGAACGTGGGAAGAAATTTATCGGCGTGGTGTCGGTAGATTCACTCAAGCAGGCGCTGGCGGCCAACCAGACGTTGGATGACGCCCTGCTGGAAGCCCCTGCCCCGGTCCCGGCCGACATGCCGCTGAGCGAACTGATTTCATTGGTTGCCCTGGCGCCTTGTGCGGTCCCCGTGGTCTGCGAAGAAAATAACTATATCGGAATTATTTCCAAGGCCATGCTGCTGCAGGCCTTAGATAAAGAGGGCCCAGCGAATGAGTGATACTACACAGGATCCATGGGCGACTGCGCCTGCCGACCCCAGCGCCGCACCGGCGACTGACGCCGCAACATCGACAGCGCCCGCCGGTGATGCCTGGTCCAGCGCACCGCCACCGGAAACCCATGACGCCGCCAATCAGGCTGCGCAGGGTGCCGACTGGCTTAACAGCGCACCGGTCCAACAGGAACATTTCAGCCTGCTGGATCCGTTCCACAAAACCTGGGTGCCGTTTGACTCCTGGGTCACCCACGGCATCGACTGGCTGGTACTGCACTTTCGCCCGCTGTTTCAGGGCATTCGCGTGCCGGTCGATTTTATTCTCAGCGGCTTTCAGCAACTGCTGCTCGGCATGCCTGCCCCGATCGCCATTTTGCTGTTCTCGTTGATTGCCTGGCAGCTCTCCAGCCTTGGTATGGGTGCTGCGACGCTGGTGTCGCTGATTGCCATTGGTGCGATTGGCGCCTGGTCGCAAGCCATGGTGACCCTGGCGCTGGTCCTGACCGCCCTGTTCTTCTGCATTGTCATCGGCCTGCCGCTCGGTATTTGGCTGGCGCGCAGCAAGCACGCCGGCAAGGTGATCCGGCCACTGCTCGACGCCATGCAGACCACGCCGGCCTTCGTCTATCTGGTGCCGATCGTCATGCTGTTCGGTATCGGTAACGTGCCGGGGGTGGTGGTGACCATTATCTTTGCGCTGCCGCCGATCGTGCGACTGACCATTCTGGGCATTAAGCAAGTGCCGGAAGATCTGATCGAAGCCGCCGAATCCTTTGGTGCCAGCCCGCGCCAACTGCTGTTTAAAGTGCAATTGCCACTGGCAATGCCGACCATTATGGCCGGCGTAAACCAAACGCTGATGCTGGCGCTGTCGATGGTAGTTATCGCTTCGATGATCGCCGTTGGCGGCCTGGGCCAGATGGTATTGCGCGGTATCGGTCGTCTGGATATGGGACTGGCCGCCGTTGGCGGGGTCGGTATCGTGATCCTGGCGATAATTCTCGACCGCCTCACCCAGTCGCTGGGGCGCGATCGCCGCAGCAAAGGCATGGGCCGTTGGTATGCGCACGGCCCGATCGGATTAGTCACCCGGCCCTTCATCAAAAAGCCTTAATTGCCCTGCCCCCGGCCAAACGTCGGGGGCACCGACAGCACCTCTAAAATCGAAGGAACCACTATGCGCTCGACAGGAATTTGGGCTCTGGCCCTGACTTCATTGCTAAGCACACAGGCGTTCGCCGTCGAATTACCCGGCAAAGGCGTCACGGTGAAACCGTTGCAGAGCACCCTCGCCGAAGAAAGTTTCCAGACCGAATTGGTCAACCGCGCCCTGGCCAAGCTGGGCTATGACGTCCAGCCTACCGACGAGGTGGAATACAATATTGCCTATACCTCTATCGCTTCCGGCGATGCCACCTACATGGCGGTGAACTGGGATCCGCTGCAAACCGACATGTACCAAAGCGCCGGCGGCGACAAGAAGTTCTATCGTCAGGGTGCCTATATCACCAATGCGGCCCAGGGTTATTTGATCGACAAGAAAACCGCCGATCAATACCACATCAGCGATATCTCCCAGTTAAAAGATCCCAAGCTGGCGAAGTTGTTCGATGCCGACGGCGACGGCAAGGCCGATCTGGCCGGCTGTGAACCGGGCTGGGTGTGCGGCAACGTCATTAACACCCATATCAAAGCCTATGGTCTGAGCGACACCGTGACTCAAAACCAGGGCAATTACTCCGCCATCATCGCCGACACCCTGACCCGTTTCAAACAGGGTAAACCGGTGCTGTATTTCACCTGGACGCCGTACTGGGTCAGCGATGAATTGGCACCGGGCCGCGATGTGGTTTGGTTGACCGTGCCCTTCTCCGCCAGCCCTGGCTCGTTGAAAGACAACGATACCGCCTTGCCGAACGGCAAGAATTACGGTTTTTCCGTCAACAACGAACATATCGTCGCCAACAAGCAATGGGCGCAAGCCAACCCAGCCGCGGCCAAACTGTTCGCCATCATGAAACTGCCGCTGGCGGACGTGAACGCGCAGAACCTGCGTATGCACAAAGGCGAGAACAGCGCCGCCGACATACAACGTCACGTAGACGGCTGGATCAAAGCCCATCAGGCCACTTTTGACGGTTGGATCACTACGGCTGCGGCAGCAGCGAAATAATCCCAGGGTGCCGGAAATCCCGGCTTCATAACATAAAAAGGTATTTCACTATGCGCACTACAGGAATCTGGGCGGTTGCCCTTACCACACTGATTAGCTCACAGGCGGTTTCCGCCGCCGACTTGCCCGGCAAAGGCGTCACCGTTCAGCCGGTGCAAAGCACCATTTCAGAAGAGACCTTCCAGACGCTGCTGGTCAGCAAAGCGCTGGAAAAGCTGGGCTATGACGTTAAAGACACCCGTGAAGTGGACTATAACGTCGCCTACACCTCCATCGCCTCCGGCGACGCGACCTTTCTGGCGGTAAACTGGGATCCGTTGCACGCCGATCAATACAAGGCCGCAGGCGGTGACGCCAAGTTTTACCGTGAAGGGGTTTACGTCAACGGGGCGGCCCAGGGGTATCTGATCGACAAGAAAACCGCCGATAAATACCACATCACCAACGTTGAACAGTTGAAAGATCCCAATATCGCCAAGCTGTTTGATACCAATGGCGACGGCAAGGCCGACCTGACCGGCTGTACGCCAGGCTGGGGCTGCGAGGCGGCCATTAACCATCACATCAAAGCCTACGGCCTGGAGAAAACCGTCGAGCACAATCAGGGCAACTACGCGGCGATGATTGCCGATACCATTACTCGCTACAAAGAAGGCAAGCCGGTGCTGTACTACACCTGGACGCCGTACTGGGTGAGTGACGTGCTGGTGCCGGGCCGCGACGTTGTGTGGTTGCAGGTGCCGTTCTCCGCCATGCCGGGCGAGCAGAAAAATCTCGATACCAAGCTGCCTAACGGCGCCAACTATGGCTTCCCGGTCAACACCATGCGCATCGCCGCCAACAAGCAGTGGGCCGAAGCCAACCCGGCGGCCGCCAAGCTGTTTGCCATCATGAAGCTGCCGATTGCAGACGTGAATGCGCAGAACCTGCGGATGCATGAAGGCCAGGCCTCCGAAGCCGATATCCAAAACCACGTGAATGGCTGGATCAAGGCGCATCAGGCTACCTTCGACGGCTGGGTGAAAACCGCCGCGGAAGCCGCGAAGAAGTAATCTCCCTGGGCGCGGCAGTTGAGTCTGTCGCGCCCTATTTGCCGATTTCAATGCCGCTAAATTGTAAAAACCGCTCGGCGGTCCGTGGCAGTGGCTGCGGCCAAACGCAATACACCTGGCGTCGTGGGCCATCTTCTATCGGAATCGACACCAGCGCACTCAGGCGTTGCGCCGTCGAAATCGGCACAATGCCCGTCGCCAACCCACGCCGCACCAGGTTCTCCAGCCATTCGATGTGATCGATCTCAAAACTGACGTGACGTTTGATGCCCGCCGCCTGAAACGCTCGATCGGTCTGGCGTCTAGCGCCGGTTCCACTGTAGAAGTCCACCAGCGGTACTTCCGACAAGGTTTGCAAATTCACGCGCTCCCGACTGGCTAACGGGTGTTGTGGCGACACCAACGCCACCAGCGGCTCGTCGGTCAGTTGCCGATGGGACACCGGCAACATGTCGATATCCCCCGGCCAAAGGCCGACAAAGGCCACATCGGTTTTTTGCTGACGAACGTCTTCCAACAACTCTTCACTCATGCCCACGTACAGCCGGATATTCACCGCGGGATAATGGCGGTGAAAGTTACCCAGTTTTTCGGTCAGATCAATCGCGTTTATGGTTGAAATGGTGCCGATGGTCAGGGTACCGGAAACCGTGCCGCTGGCGGCGACGACCTCTTCCACCAGCATCTGTTTTGCTGCCAGCAGTCGCTGCGCCGGTTGAATAAATGCCTGCCCGGCAGCGGTCAGCCTGACCCGGCGGGACGTGCGCTCAAACAATGCGCAGCCGAGTTCCTCTTCCAATTTGGCGATCTGGTGGCTGAGCGCCGATTGCACCGTATGACAGCGCTGCGCCGCCCGGGTAAAATTCTGCTCTTCGGCAACCGCCAGCGCGAAACGGATCTGTTTCAGGTTCATTCATTTATCTCTAAATGAGATTAATCAGATGAAAATTATACATTGGTTTAACCCGCTGTCCTGCCCGATACTTGCACCACTTTTTCTTGTGATTGAAACTTATGAGCCAACAAAATTCATCTCCTGGCCTCAGCCCGGCACTGATTGTGCTGATCGCCATCGCCACCGGTTTGGCCGTCGCCAGTAACTACTACGCGCAGCCGCTGCTGGAAACCATCGCCCAAAACTTTGGGCTATCGGTCAATCAGGCCGGTTTTATCGTTACCGCCGCCCAAATGGGCTACGCCGTGGGCCTGCTGCTGCTGGTGCCGCTCGGCGATATGTTTGAACGTCGTGGGCTGATCGTCTTTATGACGCTGCTGGCCGCTGGAGGCATGCTGATCACCGCCAGTTCCACCACGCTGCCGATGATGATCCTGGGGACTGCCCTCACCGGATTGTTCTCGGTCGTGGCGCAAATTTTGGTGCCATTGGCCGCTACGCTGGCACACCCGGAAAAACGCGGAAAAACCGTTGGCATCATAATGAGCGGCCTGCTGCTCGGCATTCTGCTGGCGCGTACCGTTGCGGGCGCACTGGCATCGATCGGCGGTTGGCGCACCATTTACTGGGTGGCCAGCGTACTGATGATCCTGATGGCGTTGATCTTGTGGCGCGCGCTGCCACGTTACAAACAGCACTCCGGACTGAATTACCCTCAGTTGCTGAAGTCTATTTTCACCCTGTTTTGCGGTTCACCGCTGCTGCGAACCCGTGCAGTGCTCGGTGCGCTGTCTTTTGCCAACTTCAGCGTGCTATGGACCTCGATGGCCTTCCTGTTGGCGGCACCGCCTTTTGGTTATTCCGAGGGGGTCATCGGCCTGTTCGGGCTGGTGGGGGCCGCCGGGGCGTTGGCCGCTTCCCGGGCTGGGCATTTGGCGGATCAGGGCAAGGCGGGGTTAACCACCACGGTAGGCCTGGTGCTGCTGCTGTTGTCGTGGATCCCCATCGCTTTCGCTAAACAATCGCTGTGGGCACTGATCGTCGGCATTCTGATCCTCGATCTGGCCGTACAAGCCGTACACGTTACCAACCAGAGCGTGATTTACCGCATTATGCCGGAAGCACGCAATCGCCTGACGGCCGGCTACATGACCAGCTATTTTATCGGCGGCGCTCTGGGTTCGCTGCTGTCTGCCTCAGCCTACCAGCACGCAGGGTGGACAGGGGTTGCTGCCGCAGGGGGCATTTTGTGCCTGTTTAACCTGCTCACCTGGTGGTTGGGCAAGCGCCATGATCCCCAGGGACCGGCGGCCATCTGATTAGCAAGCGAATAGTCATAGCGGAAATTTATTAGCGGCGCAGGGTATAAACATTACTTACTCTCTGGTAATGTTCTGGGGATAAACTATTGGTTCCCTATATACCCTGCGATTCAAATACATTATGCAAAGCCAAGCTGCAGAAAGTATCAATCCCCCTGCCGTCAGTTCCACCTTCACCCACGGCATCGTCGACAGTTTACCGATCGTCATCGGCTATGTGCCGGTGGCTTTTGCGTTTGGCCTTAGCGCCGTTAAGCTGGGGTTCTCACCGCTAGAGAGCATTTTCTTCTCCTGCATCATCTATGCGGGCGCCAGCCAGTTCGTGATCACCGCCTTGCTGAGCGCCGGGATGTCACTGTGGGTTTCCGCGCTGACCGTGATGGCGATGGATATACGGCACCTGTTGTATGGTCCTGCTCTGCGCCACCGCATCGTCTCGCGCATGTCGGGCGGCAAAACTGCACTTTGGGCCTTTGGCCTGACTGATGAAGTGTTCGCCGCGGCCACCGCTAAATTGATGCGCAATAACCGCAGTTGGAGCGAGAACTGGATGATTGGCATCTCGCTTTGCTCCTGGCTGTCTTGGGTCGCAGGCACCGCGCTTGGCGCCGTGTTCGGCAATGGGCCACTAGAGCAGTTCCCGGTGATTGAAGCCTCATTATCCTTTATGTTGCCGGCGCTGTTCCTCAGCTTCCTGCTGGCGGCATTCAAACGCCCGCAAAGCCTGACCATCGCCGCCGCGCTGGCCGGTGCGCTGCTTGGCGTAGTGCTGTTTTCCATCCCGGTGGCCATTTTGGCCGGCATCAGCGCCGGTTGTATCGCAGCCCTGTTCCAACCCACGGCAACGGAGGCCATTGATGAACACTGATGTGCTGGTGATCGGCCTGGTGGTCGGCTGTGCTAACTACCTTTTCCGCTACTTACCCTTGCGTTTGGCCCCTGCGCGGGCACAACCGGGAATCAAACGCGGCAAAACCGCGCTGTTGCTCGACAGCATCGGCATCGCCTCTATCTGCGCGTTGCTGGTGGTTTCCAGCACCCCGGTAGTGATGCGCGAGCCGGACAAGCTGTGGCCCACCCTGGTCGGTTTCGCCGCGCTGGGCCTGTGTTTTTACCGAAGTAAAAGCATCATTTTGTCCACGCTGATTGGCGCGGCATCCTTTGGCATTACATTAAAGTTATTTATGATTTTCAGTCAGGGTAACCTTTAATCTTAGGCAGCACGTCGCATTAACCCTTTTGCTTAAAGTGGGTTTATTGACAATCCGCTGACAAATGACACGAATTGCTAAATTAATCACCCTGCTGAACATTTACATTATTAATCACTATCGTTACTATCTCGGACGAAACTAATGAGGCCCAAAATTATGGAAAGCTCGTTTGCTCCCATTGAACAGATGCTTAATTTCCGCGCCAAGCGTCAGAAAGACTTCCCTTATCAGGAAATCCTGCTGACCCGCCTGTGCATGCACATGCAAAGCAAGCTGCTGGAAAACCGCAATAAAATGCTGAAAGCACAAGGGATTAACGAAACATTGTTTATGGCGCTGATTACTCTGGATGCGCAGGAAAGCCACAGCATTCAACCTTCTGAGCTAAGCTCTGCCCTGGGCTCGTCACGGACCAATGCCACGCGCATTGCCGACGAACTTGAGAAACGCGGTTGGATTGAACGCCGTGAAAGCGACAACGATCGTCGTTGCCTGCATCTGCACATGACACCGCAGGGAGAAGAGTTTCTCAATCAATTGCTGCCACCGCAGCACAAGTGTCTGCATTTCCTGTGGTCCACGCTGAACGATGATGAACAGCAACAGCTTGAAAAGCTGACGCGTAAGCTGTTGACGCGCCTGGACCAGATGGAAGTTACAGAAAAGTTATCCCAATAATTTCTGTTCAGGTACCTACATACTATGCGATCCCCATTTAACTGGAGATTCACCCCGCTGTTCGCCGTATTGCTGCTGGCCGGGTGTGCGTCTACCGATAATATTGCCCCGCAATCCACCCTGATGGATCCGCAGGCTCTGCAGCTTGCGCAGCCGAAGGTCAGCTCGTTGAACGTCAGCCCGCAGTGGTGGCGCGCACTTAACGACCAGCAACTTGACGCGCTGATGACCCAGACGCTGCAAAGCTCCCCTTCGCTGCGACAGGCAGCGGCACGCGTACGCGAAGCACAAAGCGTAATGGGGGAAGCCAGCGCCGCCAACGGGCCGAATCTGGATCTCAACGCCAGCAGCAACCGCCAGAAAGTGCCGCAAAACGTGAACCTGGGGCTGGGGTATCCTCATCAACCGATCTACGAAACCTCCAACTCGCTGGGGCTGAACCTGGCCTATGAATTCGACTGGTGGGGCAAATACCGCAACCAGGTCAACGCTGCCAAGGCACAGGTCGATGCAGCCCGCGCCGAGCAGGAACAGGCCGCATTGACGCTGACCAGTTCGGTAGCCTCTGCCTATTACCAGCTACAGAGCAATTTCGCGCTGGAAAAGCTGTTGCAGCAGGAAGTGGACAACAACCAACGCCTGGCGGACTTGCGCCAACAGCAATATAAGGCCGGCATTACCGGCGTTGACGTCCCGCAACAAACCCAGGCGCAAGCCGACGGCGCCAAGCAGCAGATCCTTCAGCTGCAATCGCAGATTGAACAACTCAGACACCAACTGGCTGCGCTGGCAGGCCAGGGCCCGAGCGCCATGCAGCACCTGCGCCCGGTGGCCCTTCCCGCCAGCAGTTTGATGGCGCCAAAAGGTGAACTGACCGCCGATCTGCTGGGCAAACGTCCGGATATCGCCGCACAGCGCCAGTTGGTGGAGTCCTATAACCAGCGCGTCAGCGCCGCCCGTAAAGAATTTTATCCCAGCCTGACCATTTCAGCCTTTGCCGGCCTGACCACCACCAACACCAGTGGGACCAGCCCGAATCTGTTTGAAGCGGCCAGCCAGGCCTGGAACGTGATGCCGGCAATTTCATTGCCGATCTTCCACGCCGGTGCGCTGCGCAGCAAGCTGGGTGAGGAGTCTGCGCTGTATGATCAGGCCGTGGAGTCCTATAACCAAACCATCCTGAATGCCGTGCAGGAAACCGCCGATGCCATCACCGTCCAACAAAGCACTGCGCAACAGCAGCTGCAGGCGGCATCTGCGTCCGAATCGATGCAACAGGTGTACCGCGTCGCTAACGCTCGATACCAGGCAGGGATTATCGGGCGCGACCAGTTGTTGACCAGCCAAACGCAGCTTTTGCAGCAGCAGCAGGCGGAACTGAATGCCAGCAGCAACTTGCTGCAGGCGAAGATAGGACTGATCCGTGCGCTGGGCGGTGGCTATCAGGCCCCGGCCGCTGCGGGTTCAAAAGCATAATAAAATAGAGAGCTTGGAGAACACCATGAGCGCAAGCGCGGAGACTCAAAACCCGCAGCAACCGTCAGGCAAAAAGAAGCAGCGTAAATTTTGGCTGCTGCTGCTGACGGTTATTTTCATCGTTATTGGGGTGGCATATTTAGTCTATTGGTTCCTGGTGTTACGTCATCATCAGGAAACCGACGACGCCTATGTTTCCGGTAACCAGGTCCAGATCATGGCCCAGGTGAACGGCAGCGTTAACCGCGTCAACTTCGACAATACCGACTATGTGAAACAGGGTGACGTGTTGGTAACCCTGGATCCGACCGATGCCGAACAGGCGCTTGAACGCGCCAAAACCGGCCTGGCCAATAGCGTGCGTCAGACCCACCAGTTGATCATCAACAGCAAGCAGTATCAGGCCAACATTGCCCTGCGCAAGTCTGACCTGAGCAAGGCCGAGAACGATCTGAAACGCCGCGTAGTGCTCGGCAGCGTTGACGCTATCGGCCGTGAAGAACTGCAACATGCTCGCGATGCAGTCGACAGCGCCAAGGCGGCGTTGGAAGTGGCGGTGCAGCAATACAACGCAAACCAGGCGATGGTATTGAATACCCCGCTGGAGCAGCAGCCGGCCATTCAACAGGCCGCAGCGCAAATGCGTGACGCCTGGCTGGCATTGCAACGGACCAAAATCATCAGCCCGATCACCGGTTATGTCTCACGCCGCAGCGTACAGGTTGGCGCGCAAATCGCCGCCGGTTCCCCGCTGATGGCAGTGGTGCCAGCCGATCACATCTGGGTTGATGCCAACTTCAAAGAAACCCAAATCGCCAATATGCGTATCGGCCAGTCGGCTACCGTAGTCAGTGACATTTACGGTGATGACGTGGTGTACAACGGTAAAGTGGTCGGTATCGATATGGGTACCGGCAGCGCCTTCTCACTGCTGCCTGCGCAGAACGCCACCGGTAACTGGATCAAAGTGGTTCAGCGTCTGCCGGTACGTATAGAACTGGACGCCAAGCAAATCGCCGATCATCCGCTGCGTATCGGTCTGTCGACCCTGGTTAAAGTTGACACCACGAATCTGGACGGCCGCGTGCTGTCTGACGTGGTGCGCGACAAACCGCTGTACCAGAGCGACGCCCTGGCGTTGAACCTGGCGCCGGTTAACCAAATGATCGCCGACGTGATCCATGCGAATGCCGGTTAAGCGCGCGGGAGGCTACCTTGGCACAGAAACCGCTTGAAGGCGCTCAGCTCGCCTGGATGACGGTCGCGCTCGCCATGGCGACCTTTATGCAGGTGCTGGACTCCACCATTGCCAACGTGGCGATCCCAACGATTGCGGGTAACCTCGGGTCCTCCAACTCGCAGGGGACCTGGGTGATCACCTCGTTTGGCGTGGCGAACGCCATTTCCATCCCGATCACCGGTTGGCTGGCGAAGCGCGTCGGTGAAGTGCGGTTGTTCCTTTGGTCCACCGCACTGTTCGTGCTCGCTTCCTGGCTGTGCGGCATTTCCAACAGCCTGGGCATGCTGATCTTCTTCCGCGTGATCCAGGGTGTGGTAGCGGGGCCGTTGATCCCGCTGTCGCAGAGTCTGTTGCTGAACAACTATCCGCCCGCCAAGCGAGCGATGGCCCTGGCGCTATGGTCGATGACGGTGATCGTCGCGCCGATTTTCGGGCCTATCCTCGGCGGTTATATCAGTGACAACTATCACTGGGGCTGGATCTTCTTCATCAACATCCCGATCGGTGCCGTGGTGATCCTGGTGGCGATGTCGACGCTGAAAGGCAGGGAAACCAAAACCGAAATCAAACCGATCGACACCGTCGGTCTGGTGCTGCTGATCGTCGGTATAGGGTCACTGCAGGTGATGCTCGATCAGGGTAAGGAACTGGACTGGTTCAACTCGACCGAGATCATCGTTCTGACGGTGGTGGCGGTGGTGGCGCTGCTGTTCCTGATAGTCTGGGAACTGACGGACGACCACCCGGTGGTGGATTTGTCGTTGTTCAAATCGCGCAACTTTACCGTCGGCTGTCTGTGTATCAGCCTGGCCTATATGCTGTACTTCGGCGCTATTGTGCTATTGCCGCAGTTGCTGCAGGAGGTTTATGGCTATACCGCCACTTGGGCCGGATTGGCTTCGGCGCCCATCGGCTTGATACCGGTATTGCTGTCGCCGATCATCGGCAAGTTCGGCAACCGGCTCGACATGCGGCGGCTGGTGACCTTCAGTTTCATAATGTATGCCGTGTGCTTCTACTGGCGCGCCTATACCTTTGAACCGGGAATGGACTTTGGCGCCTCGGCCTGGCCGCAGTTTGTCCAGGGCTTCGCCATCGCCTGCTTCTTTATGCCATTGACCACCATTACGCTGTCCGGCCTGCCGCCGGATCGCATGGCGGCGGCATCAAGCCTGTCGAACTTTACCCGTACGCTGGCGGGGTCGATCGGGACGTCGATCACCACGACCTTGTGGACCCAGCGCGAATCGCAGCACCACTCGCAGCTGGCGGAGTTTGTGAACCCTTACAGCCCGCAGTCACAAGAAATGTACCGGCAGTTGGAACAAATTGGCATGAGCAAGCAGCAGGCTTCGGCTTACATCGCCAACGAGATCACCGCGCAGGGGCTGATTATCTCCGCCAACGAGATCTTCTGGCTGTCGGCCGGGGTGTTTCTGGTCCTGCTGGCGCTGGTCTGGGTGGCAAAACCGCCGTTCAGCTCCGGCGGTGGGGGCGGCGGCGCTCACTAAAGCAGAGAAAGCAAAACGGGCGCCCAGAGGCGCCCGTTTTTTATTTGTACCGTTGCAGCCAGGCGACGGATATTAAGCCTGGTTTTGACGCCACCAATCGGCCAGCAAAATGCCGGTCGCGACTGATACGTTCAGGCTTTCTACCTTGCCTGTACCGCCGATAGATACGTTCATATCACCCTGCTGCCAGGCGCTGTCGCTCAGTCCATCACGCTCCTGCCCCAACACCAACACCATTTTGGCCGGCAGCTTAGCCTGCGCCAACGGGGTGCCTTTATGGCTCGAGGTGGTCACGATGGCGTAACCGGCCTTGCGGAAAGTATCCAGCACCGACAGGAAGTCATCTGCGCTGATCGCCTTGATGTGTTCCGCGCCGCCTTCGGCGGTACGTACCGCCGCACCGGACTCCAGCAATGCCGGATCCTGCAACAGAACGCCATTCACGCCAAAGTGTGCGCAAGAACGGACGATAGCGCCCAGGTTGTGCGGGTTGCCCACCTCTTCCAATGCCAGCACGCAGTCTTTCGCCGGTGCTTCTTTCAGATAGGTTTGCGCATCCAGGCCCTGACGTTTTTTGATCAGGAAGCATACGCCACCGTGGTGCTCGGTGCCGGACGCTTTGGCCAGCTCTTCTTCATCTACCACGTGGTAGGCTTTGCGGTTGGCCGCCATCCAGCGCAGCGCTTCACGAAAACGCGGCGTGACCGACTGCACGAACCAGGCGCGGACGATCGCGTCCGGACGGCTGGCAAACAGCGCCTGACAGGCGTTTTCACCGTACACGCGGGTTTCTTCCGCACGCTGGCGACGCAGCTGCTCAGGATCGATAAAGCTTTTACCACTGATACCACCGTGATCGAACGCCGGCTCTTCTTCCGGACCACGAGACACGGTTTTCCATGGCGAATCATAACCGCCACGGTCTTCAGTACGCGCTGGACGGCGAGGACGATCGCTTTCACTGCGGCGGGAATCAGAGCCAGAGCCACGGCGATCGTTATTACCGCGCGGCTTGTCCTGACCGGTACGGCCCGAAGAGCGAGCACCGTCTGCCGGACGGCCTTTGCCGGCCGGACGCTTATTCTTGTTACGGTCGTCGCCGTTGCTGTCGTCGTCACTGCGGACGTACATCACTTTAACTTTACCGTTCTTGCCACTAAATGAATCGTTCATTTTCTTCTCCACCAACGCGCAGGGCGCGAAGATTACCTGATGTTGGGGTGCTAAGCCACCTACTTGCGCTAAAAGCTAACAACTATCGTATTCATTGAACAAACCTCTTTGTTCATTGGCACGCTTTTAACGATAATAAGCAGCATTAAAGATACATCTCCGCAACCCGAATGCGGTATGTCGTGCTTTCCCAGTATCCGAGGTCATCATGAATACAGTTTGTCCCGCTTGTAATGCCACCAACCGCGTACCTGAAGATCGTGTGGCTGACGGCGCAAAATGCGGCCGTTGCGGCCACGCGCTTTTTGACGGTGAAGTGATCAATGCCACCGCCGCGACACTGGACGCGCTGCTGCAGGATGGCCTGCCGGTCGTGGTCGACTTTTGGGCACCCTGGTGTGGCCCTTGCGTCAGCTTTGCGCCGATCTTCGAAGACGTTGCCGAAGAGCGCGCCGGTAAAGTCCGCTTCGTAAAAGTGAATACCGAGGCTGAACCGGAACTGAGCGCCCGTTTCCGCATCCGCAGCATCCCGACCATTATGCTCTTCCGCGACGGGAAAATGGTCGACATGCTCAATGGCGCCATGCCGAAAACGCCGTTCGATAACTGGCTCAATGAACTAGTTTAACGCAGAAAGCAGATACCCGTCGCCTTTCAAGCTGCGGCGTTGTTACCTGCACTCACCCCAGTAACTGACTAAAGCAGGTAGCTGGGGGATGAGCCAACTGGGCACCGAAAGTCTTAGCCTATAAGCGGTGTTGACCATTGTGGATGACATCGCCGCACTTCAAACCGGCCCGAACGCTCCCGTCGGGCTTTTTTCTGCGTTACAATACCGGTTTTCCCCGGGATCTTTATGACCGACAACGCCGTACTTCGCCTGCGCCAGTTTCGCCTGGAACGATCAACCCGCCCTTTTCTGGCGCGTGGCAACCGCATTACGCGTTGTCAGGGGTGTCTGCTGCCACAAAAAAACTGCCTGTGTGACACCATCCAGCCGCAGCCGGCCGCCAGCCGTTTTTGCCTGATCATGTTTGGCGCAGAACCGCTCAAACCAAGCAATACCGGCAGATTGATCGCCGATATTCTGCCGGACACCCAGGCGTTTCTATGGTCGCGTACCGAAGTTGACCCTGACCTGCTGGCGGCGATTAACGATCCTGCACGCCAGCCTTACGTGGTTTTTCCCGCGTCCTATGCCGCCCCTGAACGACCGGTATTCAGCGAACTGCCCGCCGGAGGCAAACCGCCGCTGTTTATTATGCTCGACGGCACCTGGACCGAAGCGAGCAAGATGTTCCGCAAAAGCCCGTACCTCAATCAGTTTCCGGTGTTTTCGCTCAATGTCACCGCCGCCTCAAATTACCAACTGCGTGAGGCCAGCCGCACCGAACAGCACTGCACCGCGGAAGTGGCGACAGCGCTGTTGCAACAGGCCGGTGATGCCGCTGCGGCCGACGGCCTGGCGGAGCATTTTCGCTACTTCCGTCAGCAGTATCTGGCAGGGAAACCTACTCGCCCGGAGGCACCGGTCACAGCAAAGCCGTTGTAAAACGCCTAGAATCAAGGCGGTAACGTTGCCTAAAGGAGCCGAGCATGAGCCAGCGAGGGTTAGAAGCGCTTTTACGTCCCAAATCTATTGCCGTTCTCGGCGCTTCACAGCAGCCTGGCCGCGCCGGCAACCTGATGATGAGCAACCTGCTGGCCGGCGGCTTCAACGGGCCGGTGATGCCGGTCACGCCGCGTTATAAGGCGGTCTGCGGAGTCATGGCCTATCCGGACGTTGCCAGCCTGCCGCTCAGCCCCGATCTGGCCATACTTTGTACCCATGCACAACGCAACCTGGCCTTGATTGAGGATTTGGGCAAACGCGGCTGCAAAACGGCCATTGTGCTCTCTTCGCCGCCAGAGCAGTTCGCCGAGCTGAAAGCCTGCGCGCAGCGTTATTCGATGCGCCTGCTGGGGCCGAACAGCCTGGGTCTGCTGGCCCCCTGGCAAGGCATAAACGCCAGTTTCTCGCCGGTACCGATCCTCAAGGGCAAGCTGGCGTTCATTTCGCAGTCTGCCGCGGTGGCCAATACCATCCTCGACTGGGCGCAGCAACGAGAAGTCGGTTTTTCCTATTTTATCGCGCTGGGCGACAGCCTGGATATTGACGTCGACGACCTGCTGGATTTTCTGGCGCGCGACAGCAAGACCAGCGCCATCCTGCTATATCTGGAAAACATCAGCGACGCGCGCCGCTTTTTATCCGCCTCGCGCAGTGCTTCGCGCAACAAGCCCATTCTGGTGGTCAAAAGCGGACGCAGTCAGCAGGCCCAACTGTTGCTCAACAGTCAGCAAGGGCTGGATGCCGCTTACGATGCCGCGATCCAACGTGCCGGTTTGCTGCGCGTACAGGATACTCACGAGCTGTTCTCGGCGGTGGAAACCCTGAGCCATATGCATCCGTTGCGCGGAGAGCGGCTGATGATCGTCAGCAACGGTGCGGCGCCGGCGGCAATGGCGCTGGACGAACTACTGGGGCGCAACGGCAAGCTGGCGCCGCTGGGGGACGAGATCCTGGCGCAGTTGGGTGACGCCTTGCCCGACTTTATACGCGCCGGCAACCCGATTGACCTGCGAGACGATGCAACTCCGCAGCGCTATCTGGCGGCGGTTAAGACCTTGCTCGACAGCCACGACTACGACGCTTTATTGCTGATCCACGCCCCAAGCGCAGCAGCCCCGGGCACCCTGACCGCCGAACGTATTATCGAGGCCGTGCGTCAGCACCCGCGTGGTAAACGCGTGACTTTGCTGACCAACTGGTGTGGCGAGTACTCCTCGCAAGAAGCCCGCCGGTTATTTACCGAAGCCGGCATTCCGACCTATCGAACGCCGGAAGGCGCAGTGACCGCGTTTATGCATATGGTGGAATATCGCCGTAATCAGAAACAGCTCAAAGAAACTCCGGCGCTTCCGGTCGGTCTGACCGCCAACACCGCCGACGCTCACCGATTGATTCAGCAGGCGCTGGCTGAGGGCGCAGCGCAGCTCGATACCCATGAAGTGCAGTCCATTCTGAAGGCCTATGACCTGACGACGCTGCCCACCTGGATTGCCGAAGACAGCGCCGAAGCGGTACATATTGCAGAGCAGATCGGCTACCCGGTGGCCCTGAAGCTGCGTTCTCCCGATATCCCGCACAAGTCAGAAGTTCAGGGCGTAATGCTCTATTTGCGCACCGCTACCGAGGTACAACGAGCCGCGGAGGCGATTCTTGATCGGGTTAAGCGCACCTATCCTCAGGCACGCATTCACGGCCTGCTGGTACAAAGCATGGCCAACCGCGCCGGAGCGCAGGAGTTGCGTATCGCGGTGGAGCAAGATGCCATTTTCGGCCCGCTGATCATGCTGGGTGAAGGCGGTATCGAATGGCGCCAGGAAAATCAGGTCGCCGTAGCGCTGCCGCCGCTGAATATGGCGCTGGCGCGTTATCTGGTATTGCAGGCGGTGAAAGGCGGAAAAATTCGCGGCCGCAGCGCGTTACGGCCGCTGGATATCCCTGGGCTGAGCCGCTTGCTGGTGCAGGTGTCCAATCTGATCCTCGACTGTCCGGAAATTACCCGTCTGGATATCCACCCGGTACTGGCCTCAGGCAGCGAATTCACCCTGCTCGACGTTTCCATGCAGATCGCCCCCTTCGAAGGCGATCCACAGGCACGGCTGGCGATCCGCCCTTACCCTCATGAGCTGGAAGAAACCATCGGATTGAAAGACGGCTCGCAATGCCTGTTCCGACCGATCCTGCCGGAAGATGAACCCGCGCTGAAACACTTTATCGATCGCGTGACCAAGGAAGATCTCTACTATCGCTACTTCAGTGAGATCAACGAGTTTACCCATGACGATTTGGCTAACATGACGCAGATCGACTACGATCGGGAGATGGCTTTTGTCGCGGTGCGGGATGACCAAATCATTGGCGTAACGCGTGCCCTCTCCGATCCGGACAACACCGACGCGGAATTTGCCGTGCTGGTACGTTCAGATCTGAAAGGGCTCGGCCTGGGCCGCCAACTGTTGGAAAAAATGATTACCTATGCCCGTGCCCACGGCTTGACCCGCCTGACCGGCATCACCATGCCAAATAACCGCGGAATGATAGCGCTGGCGCAACGTCTGGGTTTTGGCATCGATGTGCAGCTTGAGGACGGCATCGTCAATTTGACCCTGCCGCTGCAGGCGGAAGAAGTGCAGTGACCTGTGTCGCAATGCGCTACGAATCCACCACTTAACGCCAAAACATACGCACAATCGGGACAACTAGTGGTATTATCGCCCGATTATTCGATTTACTGTTTTCCCGTATTTGGCGTTCCGGCCATCTAATCATGAGAGAAGAAGCGCACTGTGATGTTGTCAAAATTTAAACGTAGCAAACATCAACAACACCTTGCACAACTGCCCAAACTCCCCCAGACGGTAGCTGATGTACGTACTTTGTACACACCGTCTGATTACCGTGCCACGCTGCTGGAATTGATCGCTAACGCCACCCAACGCATTTATCTGGTCGCTCTGTATCTGGAGCATGACGACGCCGGACGCGATATTCTCAACGCGCTTTATCAAGCCAAGCAGCGGTGTCCGGCGCTGGAGATTTGCATTCTGGTCGACTGGCATCGCGCCCAGCGTGGGCGCATCGGCGCCGCGGCCGCCAATACCAACGCCGATTGGTATTGCTCAATGGCAGAGCGGCACCCAGAGCTTTCCGTGCCAATCTACGGCGTGCCGGTGAATACCCGCGAAGCCCTGGGTGTGTTGCACCTGAAAGGTTTTGTGATCGACGATACCGTGGTTTACAGCGGTGCCAGCATCAATGACGTTTACCTGCACCAGCATGAGAAATACCGCTACGATCGTTACCAGTTGATCACCAACGGCGAATTGGCCAATACCATGATCGACTACATCAAGCAGCACCTGTTGACCGCCGGTGCTGTGCAACGTTTGGATCGTGACGATCGTCCCAAGAGCCCAGAGATCAAAAACGAAACTCGCTTATTCCGTTTCGGTCTGCGCCGGGCCGGTTATCAGTTTCGCAACCAGGCGGGCAACGATGAGCTGGCGGTAACGCCGCTGGTTGGGCTGGGCAAGCAAAGCGTGCTGAATAAAACCATTCACCATCTGATGTCCTGCGCCGATCAGAAACTGACGCTGTGCACCCCTTACTTCAACCTGCCGGCCCTGCTGGTGCGCAATATCATCTATCTGCTGCGCCAGGGCAAACAGGTGGAAATTATTGTCGGCGACAAAACCGCCAATGATTTCTATATTCCGGAAGATCAGCCGTTCAAAATTATCGGCGCCCTGCCTTACCTGTACGAAATCAACCTGCGGCGCTTTCTCAGCCGCTTGCAGCGCTACGTCGATACCGGCCAGTTGATTGTTCGCCTGTGGAAAGACGGCGACAACAGCTACCACCTGAAAGGCATGTGGGTGGATGACGAATGGCAATTGATTACCGGCAATAACCTCAATCCGCGCGCCTGGCGACTGGATCTGGAGAATGCCATTCTGATCCACGATCCCAAGCAGGAGATGCGTGAGCAACGGCATAAAGAGCTGGAGTGCATCCGCACTCATACCACCGTGGTGGGGAACTACCTGGAACTGCAAAGCATCCAGCAGTACCCGATCAAAGTGCGCAAGCTGATCCGCCGTCTGCGCCGTATCCGTATTGACCGGTTGATTAGCCGTATACTGTAATCCCGCTATAATTTAGCTATCGCAGACCCCGGCCAATGCCGGGGTGAGACTGCTGACAAACATATAATGTTTGGTGGCAGGCGCTAAAGGTTTTGAAAATAAACCAGGAAAATCAATTTATTGATTTCGGCTGATAACACAAAGGGGGAAAAACCACGCTTTTATCCCCCTTTGTCAATAACCCGACCCCGGCCAATGCCGGGGTTTTTATGTGTCATGACAACAGGATGTTTTCATTATGCGCCCACTCCGCTGCCTGGCCGCGCTCCCCTTTTTATTGATCACCAGCGGTTGTACCCACCTGGCAAATGACAGCTGGACCGGGAAAGACAAGGCACAGCACTTTGTCGCGTCTGCGGCCTTCGCTGCCGCCGGTGCGGCTTATGGCGATCATCAAAACTGGAATGAGGCACGCAGCCGCAGCTTTGGCCTGATGTTTTCAATCGGGCTCGGCGCCGCCAAAGAACTGTATGACAGTCGCGAAGGCGGCACCGGCTGGAGTTGGAAAGATTTTGCCTGGGATGTTGCGGGGGCGGCGACCGGTTATAGCCTTTACCACGCAACCCGCTGATTCACAGTTGGATCTCTTTCCCTTTGCGATGCAAGCGGAGAGAAACTATCAGCGCCAGCAGACACATGCCGGAAACATACCAGAAGAAGGCATTCTCGAAGCCAAACGACTTCAGCGACAGTGCAACATATTCCGCCGACCCGCCAAACATCGCATTAGCCACCGCATAAGACAGACCAACGCCTAACGCGCGCACTTCCGGCGGGAACATTTCAGCCTTCAGCAGCCCGCTGATCGAGGTATAGAAACTGACGATAAATAACGCCAGCACAATCAAACCGAAGGCCGCATAAGGGTTGCTGACATTTTTCAGCGTCAGCAAGATAGGCACGGTCAGCAAGGTCGCCAGTGAGGCAAAGATCAGCATTGAACTGCGGCGACCGATCTTGTCTGACAATGCCCCGACCAAGGGCTGCAGCAGCATGTAGATAAAGAGCGCGGCAGTCATAATACCGCTGGCCAGCTTGGCGTCCATCCCGGAGGTATTGACCAGATACTTTTGCATATAGGTGGTAAAAGTATAAAAGCTCAACGACCCTCCGGCGGTAAAGCCCAGCACCATCAGGAAGGCTTTACGATTCTTCCACAACCCCTTCAGTGAACCCGCATCTTTATGATTACGGGTTTTGGCATCGGAGGTTTCATTCAGCGACCGACGCAGATATAACGCCACTACCGCCAATACCGCGCCAATCGCAAAGGGAATACGCCAGCCCCAGGCCTTTAGTTCCTCTGCGGAGAGGATTTGTTGCAGAGCCACCAGAACCAGCAATGCCAAAAGTTGGCCGCCAATCAGCGTGACATACTGGAAAGAAGCATAGAAACCACGCCGCCCTTTTATTGCCACCTCGCTCATATAGGTGGCGCTGGTGCCGTACTCGCCTCCGACCGACAGGCCCTGGAACAGACGCGCAACCAGCAGCAGCACCGGAGCCCAACTGCCGATCGATTCATAGGTCGGTAAACAGGCGATCACCAGCGATCCTGCACACATCATGCAAACAGAGATCAGCATCGAGTTTTTGCGACCATGCTTATCGGCAATATAACCGAACAACCAGCCGCCGATCGGGCGCATGAAGAAACCGGCGGCGAACACGCCGGCAGTTTGCAGCAATTGGGTGGTGCTGTTGCCAGCGGGGAAAAATGAAGCGGCAAAGTAGATAGAACAGAAGGAATAGACGTAAAAATCAAACCACTCCACCAGGTTCCCCGATGAAGCGCCAACAATAGCGAAAATACGTTTCTTTTTGTCCTGCACTGCCGGATCGACGGCATTTCCACCCTCAATGGCCGAGGTTGTTTCTGTCATTTTGTATTCTCCAAGCCAGATAAACCGTGAAGTCGGCGTCCTGCCGCTTAAATGTAATTAAATTGTTAATATTGAGTTAACAATTAAAACAAATAGCGGGCGAAGAATATAGCGTGATTTTTGTGATGCGCATTGAAGACTGGCGTAAAAATCGGGCGAAATAACAGCAAATATTTATAGCGGACATAGCAAAAAGGCCATCCTTGCGGATGGCCTCTTGGCTTAATTGATGCCTGGCAGTGTCCTACTCTCGCATGGGGAGACCCCACACTACCATCGGCGCTACGGCGTTTCA
>NZ_JACJFQ010000035.1:0-51448 GCF_014164835.1 Serratia sp. OS31
ATTTCTACGTCTGGTGGGCGCGGAGAGGAGTATAAGAGACAGATTTTTTGTTGATGTCACTATTTTTTGTCGATAGCATGACATTTATGCAACATCGCACGGCTCAGTCATGGGCTGCCTCGCAAGAAGGAGAAAACAGTTATGGATGTGAAACTGGCTGATAAACGCGCTCTGGTATGCGCCTCCAGCAGTGGCTTGGGTTATGCCTGCGCCGCTGCGCTGCTCAGGGAAGGGGTCAGCGTTTGGATAAATGGCCGTGACGAGGAACGCTTGCTGGCTGCACAGCAGCGGCTGAAAGCGGAGACCGGCGGGCGCGTGTTCACCGTCGCCGGTGATATCACCCGCCCGGAGGGGCGCGAGGCCTTGCTGGCCGCCTGCCCAGACGCGGATATTCTGGTCAACAATAATGCCGGGCCGCCGCCGGGGAACTTCTTTGAGTTTGACGAGCAGACCTGGCTGTCGGCGCTGCAGGGGAACTTACTGGCACCGCTGATGTTGATCCGTGCTTTGGTGCCGGGGATGCGCGAGCGGAAATTTGGTCGCATCATCAATATCACCTCGGCCATGGTCAGTACGCCGCGTGCGCACATGACGCTTTCCGCTGCGTCTCGCGCCGGTCTGACGGCCGCCTGTAAAGGGCTATCCCGCGAATGTATTGCCGACAACGTCACCATCAATAATCTGCTGCCGGAACGTTTTGATACTCCTCGCCAGCAGCAGATGGCGCAGGTGGCCATGAAACAGAGCGGCATCACCTTCGAGCAGGCGCGTCAGCGCCAGATTGACTCCATTCCCGCCGGACGCATGGGCATGCCTGCCGAATTCGGTGCCGCCTGCGTTTACCTGTGCAGCGACCTGAGCGGGTTTATTACCGGACAAAACATGCACCTGGACGGCGGCGCCTATCCAGCGTTGTTATAACCGTACAACGAGAAAAACAGCGAATGAACAGCAAACAGACAGAGAACCTGCAATTGCAGAACGGTACTTTCAAAAGCCTGAGCGGTGCCGCCGTGGCGCTGATCCGTCGTCGGATTATCAACGGTGAATACTCGCCGGGCAGCAAACTGGTGATCGGCAATATCGCCGCTGAACTGGACATCAGCCCAGGGCTGGTGCGTGAGGCGCTGTCGCGGTTGGTGACTGAAGGGCTGGTGACCGCCCACGAGCAACGCGGTTTTCGTGCCAGTGAGGTGTCGCTCAGCGAACTGAAAGACATTACCGCCAATCGACAACTGATCGAAACCCATGCATTGCGGTTAGCGATTGCCAACGGCGATGCCGAATGGGAAGCGGGGATTATCGCCGCCTTTCACCGACTGACACGCTGCCCACGCATGGATGACGAAGACCACTCGGCGAACTGGAGCCTGCTCCATTACAGCTTTCATCGCAGCCTGCTGATGGCCTGTAATTCGCCGTGGATGCTGCGCTTTTCCGATTTGCTGTTCGACCAGTCGGAGCGCTATCGCCGCCTGCGGTTCGGTTATGAGCTGGAAGGAATGGATGCACCGCGGGATGTCGACGGTGAGCATCAGGCCATCATGGATGCGGTGCTGGCACGCGACGCCGACCGCGCCGTCGAACTGCTCAGCCAGCACTACCAAAGCACCGTGCAGCGGATCATCAAACAGGCCGACAGCACCGCATTCAACGGCGAGGCAGCGCACCCGGAGGCCAAATGAAGATCGTCAGTTTTATTAGCCAGGGGCGTGCAGGCTATGGCCTGTTGCGCGGAAACGACGAGATTGTCGACTGCAGCCTGTCATTGCCTTATCCGGACGTGCGCAGCGCGCTAGCCGCCGGCAGTTTTAACGTGTTCCAGCCGTTTGTGAATGCGCCGGCCACCCTGAGGGCCAGCGAGGTCAGTTGGTTGCCGCCGGTGCCCAACCCGGACAAAATTATCTGCGTGGGGCTCAATTATCGCCCGCACCTGCTGGAAACCGGCCGTGCTGAACCCGATAGGCCAACGCTGTTTTTGCGGTTGCCTTCCTCGCAGGTCGGGCATCAGCAGCCGCTGCTGGCTCCGCCGGAGTCGACTCAATTTGACTATGAAGGCGAGCTGGCCGTGGTGATTGGTAAACGGGGGCGCCGCATTGCCCAGCGCGATGCCATGCAGCATATCGCCGGTTACGCCTGCTACAACGACGGCAGCGTGCGCGACTGGCAGCGCCACAGCTCGCAATTCACTCCCGGTAAAAACTTCCGCCACACCGCGGCTTTTGGCCCCTGGCTGGTCAGTGCCGACGACATTCCCGATCCGCGTGCGCTAACGCTGGAAACCCGTCTCAACGGGCAGGTGATGCAACAGGCCTGTGTCGATGACCTGATTTTCTCGATCCCGGCGCTGATCGAGTATTGCTCGGCATTTACCGATCTGCTGCCGGGCGATGTATTGGTGACCGGTACGCCAGGTGGCGTTGGCGCATTCCGACAGCCACCGGTCTGGATGAAGGCAGGGGATCGGGTGGAGGTCGAGATTGCCGGCATCGGTACCCTGAGTAACCCAGTGATTGACGACGCCTGAGGGCGTTAAAGGACTCTTTTCCGACAAACGAGGTGGATTACGATGGCTGATATCAAAGTGCTTCCACAGGTTTCCGCCTTTCTGGCGCAGGAACATGGGCAGTTTATCGATGGACAATTGATCCCGGCAGCGGGCGGACAACGCTTGCCGGTGGTCAATCCGGCCAACGGTCAGGCGATCGCCGGTGTGGCTTGCGCCACGGCCGACGAAGTGGAGCAGGCGATGCAATCGGCTGACCGGGCGTTGAAGGGCAAATGGGGGGAAAGCCTGCCGGCCCAGCGTCAGCAGATACTGCTACGCTTTGCCGATCTGCTCGAGGCCCACAGAGAGGAGATCGCCCAGTTAGAAACCCTGACCAACGGCAAGCTGATCGGCTCTTCCAGGCTGTTTGAGGTTGACCATACCTGCGTTTTCATTCGTTATTACGCCGGTTGGGCCACCAAACTGCACGGTGAAACCCTTGCACCGTCAATCCCTTCTTTCAACGGCGAGCGATATACCGCGATGACTTACCGCGAGCCGGTGGGCGTGGTGGCGGCCATTATTCCCTGGAATTTCCCGGTGATGATCGCCATTTGGAAAATTGCAGCCGCCTTGTGCACCGGGTGTTGCATCGTGGTCAAACCCAGTGAGTTTGCACCTTTGACCCTGCTGCGTTTGGCGCAGTTGGCCCATCAGGCCGGGGTGCCGGCCGGCGTGTTCAACGTGGTCAACGGCGAACGCCAGGTGGGACAGTGGCTGATCGAACACCCACGAGTCAATAAAGTCAGTTTCACCGGTTCGGTTCCGGCCGGTATCGCCATCGGCCAGGCGGCGATAAAAGCCGATTTGACCCGCATCACCCTGGAGCTGGGGGGGAAAAACCCGGCGGCGTTTCTTGCCGACGTTGATAGCCAGAAAGCGGTGGACGGCATTATGCTCGCCGGGCTGGTACATCAGGGGCAGGTCTGTTCCTCTGCCGAACGCTTTTATATTCATGCGTCGCGTTTCGACGAGATTGTCGAGCAGGTCATCGCCCGGGTAGAGGCGTTGCAAATAGGTTCGCCGATGGACGAAGCCACGCAGTACGGTCCGTTGGCTAACCAGGCGCATTTTAACCGCATCAAGGCAATGTTTGATCAGGCGCACAGCCATGATCAGGTCCTCAGTGGCGGTACGGTGCTGGACGGTGACGGGTTCTATGTGACCCCGACGGTGATCCGTGCCACCGGTCAGGACGATCCGCTGATGCGTGAAGAAGCCTTCGCCGGCGTGCTGAGCTTTATGCCGTTTGATGATGAAGAGCAACTCTTGCATTTGATGAATGATTCGTCCTATGGCCTGTCCGCCAGTATCTGGACCAATGATTTCAGCAAGGCGATGGATTTGATGCGGCGGATTGAAGCCGGGATGGTGTGGGTAAATTCGCACACCATTATGGATCCGGCGGTGCCGTTCGGCGGGATGAAAGCCTCGGGTATTGGCCGCGAGTTCGGCAGCGCGTTTATCGAGTCCTATACCGAACTTAAATCCGTCATCATGTGCTACTGAATCCCACGGAAACGGGGCCACGGTCCCGCTAAGGAATCACAATGACCGCATTGCCCCTCACCGAATACGATCCGCCGTTTTCCATTACCCGCGCCAGCCATCTGGTGCTGACTTCGCGTGATCTGGCCGCCAGTGAACTGTTTTACACCCAGGTGATCGGCATGGTGCTGACCCATCGGGAAGAGGACCGGCTCTATTTGCGCGGGCTGGAAGAGGCTTGCCACCACAGTCTGGTTATCAAGCTCAGCAAGGCAGAGCCCCACTGCGAACGCGTTGGCCTGCGTGTTTTTCGTGAAAAAGATCTGGAGTTGGCCAAGCTGTTTTTCGACCGCCAAGGGTTGGAGAACTGTTGGGTGGAAGTGCCTTTTCAGGGGCGAACCCTGCATTTCACCGATCCGACCGGTACGCTGATCGAACTGTGCGCCTCAATGCCCGTGGTGCCGCGTTTGCACCATCAGGTGCATCTGTACCGTGGCGGCAGCGCCCAACGACTGGATCACTTCCAGTTGCATACTCCCCACGTGCAGCGGGCCGCAGAGTTTTACATGACGGAGCTGGGCTTCCGCGCCACGGACATCTATTTCAATGAAGGTGGAATGGGGGCCGCATTTTTACAACGCAAAGGCAACACGCAGGATCTGGTGTACCTGCATGGCCCCGGCCCGCGTCTGCATCACTTCGGTTATACCATTCCCGATTCGCAAGAGATCCTGCGTGCCTGCGACACTGCCGGGAATCTGGGCTTCGGCAGCAGCATTGAACGCGGGCCGGGCAGGCACGGTATGGGCCACGTCCTGTATGTTTATCTGCGGGATCCGGACGGGCATCGTATCGAGCTGCACAACACCCCTTATCAGATAATCGATATTGAGCTGGAAACCAATATTCTTGCACCCGATCAGCGCCAGCAGCTGCTGCCCTGGGGGCTGCCGCCGCAGCGCAAATGGGTTGCCGAAGCCAGCGCGTTTGCCGATACCCCGGTTGAGCCGAGCGGCGAAGGTTATCCGCTGGTGCTGGAAGAGTACTTATCCCGCCAATAGGGCCCGATGCCCGAACCCTGCCAGGATAACCCTTGGATAGCCTTGAGCCCGGAAACTCTCCGGGCAATAACATCGGCCTTTACTTCCGTTTTTTTTCAACCAATATGGTCCGGCTGAAATGACAGTCGGAGCCGCCGTGGCTCCGTTTATCCACAGCGCTGTTGTTGTGGCACAAGGCATCGATACGGATATACCGCCACGATGCCGAATAACGAACCGGAGATGTTATGGCTAATCCCTATCGCGAACTTCTGACTACGCCCGGCGTCGGGGGGTTAGTGATTGCGAGCTCGGTTGCCCGTTTGCCGCAGGCGATGATCGGCATCGGTATTATCACCATGCTGGTACAGCAGAGCGGTCACTATTGGTTGGCGGGTGCGGTAGCCGGTATATTTACGCTGGCGAACGCGCTCATTGGTCCGCAAGTATCGAAGCTGGTCGATCGGCTTGGCCAGAACAGGGTGCTTCCCTGGGTCACCGCGTTCAGCATTACCATGCTGCTGGCGTTGATAACCGCTGCGCATATGCGTGCCCCAGTCCCGTTGCTGTGTATTCTCGCCATGCTGGCCGGCACTATGCCAAGCATGCCGGCGATGATAAGAGCGAGATGGACACAGCTTTTTCGGGGCAAGCCGCAACTCCACACCGCCTTCTCGCTGGATACGGTGCTGACGGAGCTGACCTTCGTTATTGGGCCCCCTTTATCTATTGGCTTGAGCACAGGCATTGCCGCCGAAGCCGGGCCCCTTGCCGCGATAATGTTGCTGGTGATTGGCGTGACGGCTTTTCTTCTGCAACGGCAAACGGCGCCCAAAGTGATCAAAAACACCACTGAGCACCGCGGCTCGACCTTGCGTATCCCGGGCCTTGGCACCATCGTGCTGGCACTTTTAGCCATGGGGGTGATTGGCGGGTCTATCGATGTGGCGGTAGTCGCTTTCGCCAACGCACAAGGGTGGCCGACGGCCGCCAGTTTGATCCTGGCTGCCTACGCGCTCGGTTCCATGGTTGCCGGTCTGGCTTTCGGCGCGATCAGGGTGACCTTGCCAATAGAGCGTCAGTTCTTTATTGGGGTACTGCTAACGGCGGCAACGTCCGTGTTGCCGCTCCTTTCTGCGGACGTTTACATCCTGATGGCAACCATTTTCGTGGCCGGTATGTCCTTTGCCCCCACCATGGTAGTAGTGATGAACCTTGGCACTATTCTGGTACCACCGTCCAGACTCACCGAAGGGCTGACATGGATGACCACCGGCATCAGCATTGGCGTGGCGCTGGGTGCCGCGCTGGCGGGGCTGATCATCGACGTTTATGGCGCACGCGCAGGTTTCGGCATCGCCATTGCTGCAGGAATTGTGATGACGATTATCGTGCTTCTCGGCCGACGTACGCTCCATGCTGCTTCGATGCCCCAGGGGGGAGCAACCTTCTCTTAATGCAGCGGCAGCCCGGTCATCTCTGGCTGCCGTAAACGTACTAGACGCTTAACGAATCATAATTTTTGCGGTGGTAGTTAAGCGCGGACAAGATCCACAGCACCACAAACAGCGCGATAGCGGCGTAACCGACGCTGCCCAGGTTGTCATTGAGCATCTCGACGCCTCGCCACAGCCCACCCTGTAACCCCAGCTTATCGGCCAGCAGCCCCAGGCCTTCCAGCCCGCCGATCACCACAGCGATAACCACGCTGGTTGCGGTGATGGTCATGTTGTAATACAGCTTGCGGATCGGCTTATTGAACGCCCAACCGTAAGCGCCGACCATCACAAAATTATCCAGTGAGTCAATCAACGCCATGCCGCTGGCAAACAGCAGCGGGAACACCATAATTGACCACACCGACATGCCGGATGTGGCACCGGTAGCGGAGATCCCGAGCAGGCCCACCTCGGTAGCCGTATCAAAACCCAAGCCAAATAAAAAACCGACTAAATACATATGCCAGCTTTTATTCACCAGATTAAAAGCAAAGCGGTACAAGCGAGTCATTACGCCGCCGCTGCCGCTCACCAGCAGGGCCACGTCCTGCTCCACCAGGGTTTCACCGCGCTTCACTCGGCGGAAAATACGGTAAACGTCGCGAAAAATCAGCCAGTTCAACAACGCCATCACCAGTAAGAACAGGGAGGAGATCAGCGTGCCCAAAGTGGCGCCATACTGATGCAACCAGCCGATGCGATCGCCAAAAGCCAATGAGGTGGCGGCAATCGCGATGCAG
This sequence comes from Serratia sp. OS31, assembly GCF_014164835.1. NCBI lineage: Bacteria > Pseudomonadati > Pseudomonadota > Gammaproteobacteria > Enterobacterales > Yersiniaceae > Serratia > Serratia sp. OS31. The sequence goes on from NZ_JACJFQ010000035.1 coordinate 7,316, forward strand.
GCCAATACCACAATGCTGGAATGCCCCAGAGAGAAGAAGGCCCCGACGGAAACTGGGCGTTGGCCTTGTTGCATCAGCTTGCGGGTGACGTTATCGATGGCGGCGATGTGGTCGGCATCCACCGCATGGCGCAGTCCGTAACCGTAAGCCAGCAGCGCGGCGGCAATCAGTGCCGGGTGATGATGAAAGGCAGCAAAGGCCGCCCCCCATGCCAGCAGGTTTAGCGCCACTAACGTCAACAACAGCCAAAAGGCGCGGGTATGGGTATGGAAAAACTCGCGGTTTAACATGTTACATCCTGTTGGGTTTGGAAGGGTAAACGTGCCATGGGGGTATGTTGCGCACAGGCGACCAGCGCCTGACCAAATGCCAGCCCGCCATCGCCCGCCGGCAGCTGTAGTGGCAATAGCACCTGCAGCGGGGCCAGATGATGCTGCAGCCGTTGGCGTAACAGGCGGTTGTGCAGTACGCCACCGCTTAACGCCACGTGCCGGAGGTTATGCTCGGCGGCAAAATGTTTGGCCAGGCCGGCAAATCCCTGCGCCAGAGCATCATGGAACGCCCAGGCCCGTTGAGCGGTTGGCGCTTGCCAGGCCAGCCACTGCCGCCAGAACACGCCCAAATCTAGCTGCTCTTCGCAACGTGGCAGCGTAACCGGATGAGAGCAAGGGCCGCTTTGGTGGGCCAGCGTCTCAAAAATGCTGGCGGCTTCACCCTCCCAACTTTGCCGTTCAGGCGCACATCCCAGCGCGGCGGCGGCCGCGTCAAACAGACGGCCACAGGAGGAGGCCAGCGGTGCATTGATGCCAGCGTTAATGGCCTGGAGCAGAGGGCGCCAGGCCCGAGTCAATAGCCGTTCGGCCTGTGGGCTGCTTTGCCAGTCAGGCACGAAGCGTAAAAAATGCGCCAACTGATTGCGCCAGGGTTGCTGCGCGGCCAGATCGCCTCCGGGTAGCGCCACCGCAGGCAGTCCCCCCAGATGACGACAGCGACGGTAATCGACCAGCAGGCATTCGCCGCCCCACAGGGCGCCGTCCTTCCCGTACCCCAGCCCATCCAGCGCCAGGCCGATAACCGCTCCGCCTTCCAGTGGCCAATGGTGTTCGGCCAGGCACGCGGCCAAATGCGCATGATGGTGCAGCACCGGGGTCACCGGCAGCCTCTGCCGGGCGGCCCATTGGTGACTGACGTAACCCGGATGAGCGTCGCTGGCCAACCGCTGCGGCTGGCAATGGTACAACGCCATAAAATGCGCCATGGCTTGCTGCCACTGTTGCTGAATATCTTCCTGTTGCAGATCGCCAAAATGTGAACTGAGCACGGCTTTATTTCCCTGCAGCAGGCAAAAGGTATTTTTGCGATCCCCGCCCACGGCCAATAGCGGGGGTTGTGCAGGGAAGCCAGGAGGCAATGGCAGGGCATCTGGAACAAACCCGCGCGCCCGACGTAGCATTTCATGGCCATCAGGCAGCAGGCGCACCAGAGAATCATCGGCACGCTGCAAGATTTCGCGATCGTGCAGCAACCACAGATCGGCAATGCCGGCCAAATCAGCCAAAGCCTGGCTATGGGTTAATGCCGGAGCCCGGCCGCTGGCATTGCCGGAGGTCATCACCAGGGGGCGTTGTATCTCCTGCATCAGTAAATGGTGAAGGGGATTGGCGGGTAACATCAGGCCCACTTCGTTCAACTGCGGGGCGATAGCCTCAGACAGCGGCGAATGGGCCGAGTGGGGCATCAGCACGATAGGCGCGGCAGCTGACGCCAGCAAAGTCTGCGCGCGTGCCAGATCAATGCCACTGGTGCAGCGAGCCAGCCAGTCGATATTCGGCAGCATCACCGCCAGAGGTTTGCCGGGGCGCCGTTTGCGTAGCCGCAGGCGTGCTACGGCCTGAGTCTGGGTAGCATCGCAAGCCAGGTGAAAACCGCCCAGCCCTTTGATGGCCACAATCTGCCCGGCGGCCAACGCGGCTACCGCCTGTTGCAGGGCTTCTTCCCCCTGATGCTGAGGTTGCCCCTGAACGGTGAAACTGAACAGCTGAGGGCCGCAGTCGCTACAGGCGACCGGTTGGGCATGAAAACGCCGGTCGTGCTCCGAACGGTACTCTTGGGCGCAGGGCGAGCAGAGACGGAACGGCGCCATGCTGGTTGCCGGGCGATCGTAAGGCATGGCACGAATAATGGTGAAGCGCGGACCGCAGTGCGTGCAATTGATAAAAGGGTAGCGGTAACGCCGATCCTGCGGATCGTTCATTTCCTGCAGACACTTTGGACAGGTCGCGGCGTCGGGAACAATCTGGGTCGTCATCGCACCGCATTGGCTGGCGCGGATGCGAAAATCATCGGGCTTTTTCAGCCAGGTGAAGGGCCGTTGGCGAATGTTGTCGATCTGCGCCAAAGGCGGCGCCTGCTGGCACAGCAAATGCAGCAACACCTCAAGGTCGACGGGGTGCACCAGCCGAATCTCCACCCCGGCGCTGTCGTTCCAGACTTCGCCACGTAGATTGAGCTGATTGGCCAGCTGCCAGACAAAAGGCCGAAAGCCGACGCCCTGTACTTTGCCGCTGATACGCAGCAGCAGCCCCGGATAGGACATGGTTTATTACCCTCTGTGGGTTTTTATAAATTGTCAGGAGGCACAACCCTGAGTAGCCTCCTGTCAATTTATTCCCTGGTATTCTCTAATATTCCCTAAATAATTGGAGTTGCATCAAGGCGGCAAGAGCGGGAATCCCCAGGAGCTTACTTAAGTAAGTGACTGGGGTGAGCGCTTGCAGCCAACACAGATGCAGCTTCAAGTATGACGGGGTTACATCACGTCTTCTGCGGCGCGGCGCAGGCGAGCTTTCATATCGCTGTAGCTTTGCTGCGCATAGTTTTCCGCCCAGTGCTGGTCGGTAATCGCCTCCAGTTTTACCGCACAGTATTTGGTTTCCGGCGTTTTGGAGATCGGATCCAGGTTTTCCTGCGTCAGTTCGTTACAGGCACCAATCCACCACTGGTAGGTCATATACACCGCACCCAGGTTAATACGCTCGTTATAGTTGGCACGGCTGATCACCTTGCCGCGGCGTGAGGCAACCCACACCAGTTGCTGGTCGGCAATGCCCAGTGCGGCGGCATCCTGAGGATTGATCTGCACGAAGCCGGGCTCATCCGCCAGCGTTTGCAAGGCGGCACAGTTGCCGGTCATCGAACGGCAGGAGTAATGCCCAACCTCACGCACGGTACAGAGCACCAGTGGGTAAGCGGCATCCGGGATCTCGGCCGGCGCACGCCAGGTGGTCGCGAATAATTGGCCTTTGCCGGACGGCGTGGTGAACTGGTTACCCTGGTACAGGTACGGCGTCCCCTGACTTTCCAGCGAAGTGCAAGGCCATTGCACGTGACCGAGTTCGCCCATTTTTTCGTAAGTGGCGCCGTAAAACAGCGGGCAAAGTTCGCGCATTTCGTCCCAGATCTGCTGGTTATCCTCGTAGTGCATCGGATACCCCATTTCGCTGGCCAACAGGCTGATGATTTCCCAGTCGCGCTTGACGTTGTACTGCGGCTCAATGGCTTTTTCGAAACGCTGGAACCCGCGATCGGCGCAGGAGAAGACGCCACCATGCTCGCCCCAGGAAGTGGCCGGCAAAATCACATCGGCCTGTTCGGCGGTTTTGGTCATAAAGATGTCTTGCACCACCACAAATTCCAGCGCTTCGAACGCGCTGCGCACCAGGCTCAGATCGGCCTCGGTCTGCAAGGGGTCTTCCCCCATGATGTAGTAGGCCTTCACTTTGCCTTCATGCACCAGGTGCGGGATTTCGGTGATGCGATAGCCGACGTTCGGATCCATTTTTGCGGCGTCAATTCCCCAGGCCGCGGCGAATTTGGCGCGCACGGCCGCATCGGTGACCGCCTGATAGCCAGGGAACTCATTGGGCAGCACGCCCATGTCGCAGGCACCCTGCACATTGTTCTGTCCGCGTACCGGGCCGACACCCACGTTGGCGCGGCCCAAATTGCCGGTAAGCAGCGCCAGGCTTGCGAGGCCTTTGACCACGTCAACCGCCTGGCCGAATTGGGTCACGCCCATGCCCCACATGATGGTGGCTGAAGGGGCGCTGGCATAGGTGCGCATGGCCTGACGGATCTGCTGAGCGATAACGCCGGTCAGGTGTTCCACCGCTTCTGGCGCATAGTCCGCCAGCTGCTGCCGGTAGGCCTCGAAACCCTCGGTGTATTTCGCCACGTAATCGCGGTCATAGAGGTTTTCTTCAATCAGCACGTAGGCGAACGCATTCACCAGCGCCATGTTGCAGCCGTTCTTGATCTGCAAATGCTGGTCGGCAATACGTGCAGTTTCTATCCGGCGTGGATCGCACACGACGATCTGCGCGCCTTTCTCTTTAGCCTTCAGCACCCGGCGAGCCACGATGGGGTGCGAGTCGGCACAGTTGTAACCGATAATCAGCAGGCACTTGGAGTTTTCGATATCGCCAATCGAGTTACTCATGGCACCGTTACCGAGCGTGGCCTGCAAACCCGCGACCGACGGACCGTGGCAGACGCGGGCGCAGCAGTCGACGTTATTGGTGCCGATCACCGCGCGGGCGAACTTCTGCATCACATAGTTGGTTTCATTGCCGGTCCCGCGAGAGGAACCGGTGTGCATGATGGCGCTGGCACCGTGCTGGTCTTTAATCTGCTGTAGCCGCTGCGCGGTATAGCTAATCGCTTCATCCCAACTGACGGCCTCAAACTTGCCGCCTTTCTGCCGCCGGATCAGCGGCTGACTCAGACGCGGGGTCAACAGTTTGGTGTCGTTCAGGAAGTCCCAGCCGTAATAGCCTTTCAGACAGAGTTCACCCTGATTGGTCACGCCGTCAGCCGCCTCGGCGCGAATGATTTTGCCGTTATCGACCACCAGTTTCATTTTGCAGCCTGCACCGCAGTAAGGGCAGACGGTTGTGATTTTTTTCATCGGTTCAGTTCCTAAAACAGTGACGACATAGTGTCGAGCGCGGCGCGGCGGCGCTTCTCGGCGTTCATTTCCTGCAGCATGTTGCGATCGACGCAGTGCAACGCCTTGGTTGGGCAGGTTTCCATGCAGGCCGGGCCGCTGTCGCGACCGATGCACAGGTCACATTTATGGGCTTCGGCTTTCTCGGTGGTGGCGCTCATCATCGCGCCGTTCTGGCGGACCACCGGACGGGTGATCACTTCCATGGCGCCGTAGGGACAGGCCACTACGCAGGTTTTGCAGCCGATGCAGCGTTCCTGCATCACCAGTACCATGCCGTTGGTGCGGCTGATGGCGCCGTTCGGACAGACGTTGGAACAGGGGGCGTCCTCGCATTGGCGGCAAAGCACAGCGGTGCTGACGTTGACGCCTTTAATCACGTGCAGGCGGGGGGCAAAGCTGGTGGCGTTCAACGCCGAAATATCCTGGCTTTCGCTGTGCGCCATCACGCAGGCAATTTCACAGGTACGGCAGCCGATGCATTTTTTGGGATCGGCGATGATAAACCGGTTCATCAATAACTCCTGGGTTACCCTTCATCCGGGTATGGCAAAAGAGAGGTTGTGGCTCTGGTTAGGCATAAAACATGCCAACCTTGAAAATGCTTAAAAAGCAGAGGGTTATATTTTTATGGCGCCGGAGTCGACAGCAGGTCGACATAAATGACGATGCCGCGTCAGACATTCGTCACCTCCAGCTGCGGATAACCGCCATTGTCTGCCCAGTGAAACAGGCGTTGATGGAGCACCGTCACCGCCTGTTTCACCGCCGCGCCAATCGGGTAATAAAACGCCACCACCTCGGGCTGAATGCCGATAAAGGTAATTTCCGGGATGTCTTCTCGCAGTTGGTTGATCAGGAAGTTGAGCGGCAGGTTATGCGTCGTCATGATGAACATGGCGGCAATGTCTTTTTCGTCGATCACCCGGGTTTCTCCCGGCGCGAGCCCCATGTCGGTGGCATCGACGATCACCAGGCGGTCTGGGCGCAGCTCGCGAATATGCCCAATGTCATTTTCCGGTGCCGCGCCGCCGTCAATCACCTGCCAGCCAGCGGGAGGCTGACTGGCGCAGAGTTCAGCCAGCAGTGGCCCGGCACCGTCATCTCCCATCATGCAGTTGCCCACACACAATAAAACGTCAGTCATCATGCCTCCGGACCATCAGGTAAATGGCGGGTTCGTTTTCAATCGATTGCAACAGGGCGATCAGCTTTTGGCTCCAGCTCTGCTGTTCCGCATTCATTCGCGGAGCCGCACGGCTCAACGCCGTAGCCAACAGGTGGGTATGGCTGTTGTCGATACAGATTTCGCCAAACCGATCGACCCCTTCCAGTTTGCGCCGTGCGGTGCTGCCTGCCGGCAACTGCGCTATCCAGGCGTGGAACCCCGCCAGCGGGCAATTGAGTTTGGCTTCCAGACAGTCGATCACCCCCAGATGGTGGCCGATCGCCAGGCTGTAATAGATCACCTCCTGGGCCTTCGGCGGGGCCTTTTTTTCCTGCACAAACTTGCGGCTAAGGGAGTAAAACACCACCTGACCTTGGGAAGCTGTCATAACCGCAGCTCCCCACGCAGCACCCGTTGATAAATGCCCTGCAGGTTGCCGACGATCTCATTCAGGCGCAGGTCATCTTGCTGGTGCAGATAGGCGGCAATACGCTGTTCGACCGGTTCTGGAGCATCTGCTGCCAGCAGTTGCATAAACTGGTCGGCGATTTGGCGACCGTAACGGTAACCGGCCATACGCCGGGCTTCGCGATCCAGCAGCACTCGCAGCGGCTGGGGCAGCTGCGGGTGCAACAGGCGCGTAGCTTCACCGTCGGTTTCGTCATGCTGGTGGCCTTTGATTTTCTGATCCAACAGGCCCAGCGCCATGGCAAAACCGTAAATGGTCGCCGCCGGCGTCGGCGGGCAGCCGGGAATGTAGACATCGACCGGAACTATGCGATCGGTGCCGCCCCACACGCAGTAAAGATCGTGGAAGATACCGCCGCTGTTGCCACAGGCACCGTAGGAGATGCTGATTTTAGGATCGGGTGAGGCCTGCCAGGCGCGGATCGCCGGAATGCGCATGGCGCGGGTCACTGCACCGGTAAACAGCAAAATATCGGCATGTCTGGGGGAAGGTACCACTTTGATCCCGAAACGTTCTGCGTCGAACAGTGGTGAAATGGCAGCGAAAATCTCAATTTCACAGCCATTACAGCCGCCGCAGTCCACCCGATAAACATAGGCCGAGCGGCGGATATCCTGCAGCAGGGTGGTTTTCAGCTTGGCGATGCTGTCGTCGAGGGTGATTGGCACCGGCAGGCCATTTTCATCGCGTGGGCCAATCAATGGTGAATTCATGAGATGACCTCCCGGGTCAAATGGCGGCCGATATCAATACGATCGGCCTGGGTCAGGTTTTGCTGCTGTTTGCAGGCCGGGCAGGTCTCAAACTGCGCACGACGAGTAGCCGCCTCCGAGCTGCTCAACCCGAGCAACGCCATCGCATAATCAATTTCCTTTTGCGCCGCATAGGGTTTGCCGCACTGTCGGCAATGGCAAATGGCGAAATCGGCCTGTTCGTACAAGTCCTCTTTACGCCACACCGCCAGTTCGAACTGCTGCGAAAGCCGAATGGCGGCGGTTGGGCACACCTCCTCGCAGCGGGCGCAAAAGATGCAGCGGCCAAGAAACAGCTGCCAGCGCAAGGTGCCGGTGTTGAGATCGGGAGTCATGCTCAACGCGTTGGACGGACAGGCGTTGGCGCAGGCACCGCAGGCTATGCACTGCTGCGGCGTGTATTCGGGCTTGCCGCGAAAGTTCGGGTCAATGGCCAACGGCCGGGCCGGATAGGCGACGGTGGCCGGGCCGGTCTTCAGCACTTTCTTAATCAGTTTCAGCATGATGGGCTCCGGTTAGAACGGCTTGTTTTTCCGCTCGATGCCATAACGCTCAATCTCTTTGTACGGCACGATGATGGACTGACGCTTGCGTACGTCGACGATGGTCATGCGATCGGTGCAGGAGTAGCAGGGGTCCAGGCTGCCGATGATCAGCGGGGCGTCAGATACCGTATTGCCGCGCAGCATGTAACGCAGAGTGGGCCAATTGGCATAGGTCGCGGCCCGGCAGCGCCAGCGGAACAGTTTCTGGTTGTCGCCGGTCATGCTCCAGTGGATATCATCGCCGCGCGGCGCTTCGGCAAAGCCCAGGGCAAAGCGGTGCGGAATATAGGTGAAGCCGTCCACCGCCAGCGGCCCGCCCGGCAAGCTTTGCAAACCGAACTCGATGATGCCGAGCGAGTTGAACACTTCGTGAATGCGCACCTTAAGGCGGGAATAGACGTCGCAGCCGCTTTCCACGCACAACTCCACCGGCAGTTTGGCGTAGCCGGCAAACGGATGGTCGATACGGGTATCGCGACGGTGGCCGCTGCCGCGGATCATCGGCCCCACGTTGCTGTAATCACGAGCCACCTGGGGGTCAAGGCGCCCAACCCCAACGCTGCGTTGTTCGGTGTTGGGCGTACTGAGCAAGATATCCACCAGATCCACCAGTTCGCTGCGCATTTGCGCGGCCAGCTTCAGGGTTTGCAGCATGTCCTCTTTCAAAATATCGCGGCGGATACCGCCAATCAGGTTCAAACCATAGGTTTTGCGCGCGCCGGTCAGTATTTCAGCCATCTTCATCGACTGTTCACGCACGCGGAAGAACTGCATGAAACCGGAATCGAAGCCGACAAAATGGCAGGCCAGGCCAAGATTCAACAGGTGGCTGTGCAGGCGTTCTACCTCCAGCAGGATCGAGCGGATCATCTGGGCGCGTTCCGGCACCTGAATGCCCATCGCATTTTCGACCGAGCTGGTGTAGGCCACGCTGTGGGTAAAGCCGCAAATGCCGCACACCCGGTCCGACAGAAAGGTGACTTCGTTATAGCCCATGCGGGTTTCGGCCAGTTTTTCCATCCCGCGGTGCACGTAGAACAAGCGGTAGTCGGCGTCGATGATGTCTTCTCCATCGACAAACAAGCGAAAGTGACCGGGTTCGTCCGAGGTGATGTGCAACGGACCAATCGGCACCACGTTGGCTTTGGCACCGGCCAGGCTCTCGAACGGGTAGGTTTCCACATCGGTGGTGGGCGCGGGGCGTTGACGATAGTCCATCGCGTCTTTGCGTAGCGGGTAGAGATCGTCCGGCCAGTCGTCAGGCAGCACCAGCCGCCGCTCATCCGGCAATCCCACCGGACGCAGGCCATACATGTCGCGGACTTCGCGTTCTCCCCATACGGCTGCCGGGACGCGCGGCGTGACGGACGGGAACTCCAGCGTTTGGGCATCCACTTCGGCACGTACCGTGATCCAGCATTTGGTGCCTTGCTCCATCGACAGAACGTAATACAGCGCGTAATGGCCGCACAGCGTGCGCTCGTCGTTACCGAACAGCACCGATAACCAACCGCCTTGCTGGTAATAAAGCCATTCAACTACTTCCGGCAGCGCGTTGAGCTTGACGGTGACGGTCAACTGATCGGCGGTTTGCCATTCGGCTGCCAGCATGGCCGCCGGGAATTGTTGCTGCAACGCCGCCAGATAGTGCTGGCCTTGATGTTCGTTAGTCATTATTGATTGCCTTTGTCATTATTCAGCCGACGACCAGCCAGGAAACCAGCGCCAGAAAAGCCAGTCCAAAACCGGCCCAGGTGGTACGGGCCGTTTTCAGGAAGCGCAAACGCGCCACGCTATTTTCGATAACCGCGATCAGCGTCAGCGCGCACAGCAGCTTGAACAGCGCCAGGACCAGCGCTGCCAACAGGTGAACGGCGGTGAACTGTGCCGCTTGCCCCCAAGGCAGAAACACGCCGAGGAACAGCTGCAGCACCACCAATTGTTTGAGGCTGATGCCCCATTTCAGAATGCCAAGCTCGGCACCGGAATATTCCGTCAGCGGGCCTTCCTGCAGCTCTTGCTCGGCCTCCGCCAGGTCAAAAGGCAACTTGCCCATCTCGATATAGGTGGCGAACGCACAGGCCAAAGCGGCCAACAGCAGCGGCAGCCAGGCGTGGTGTGGCAACGCCAGCAGGCTCTGCACCATGGCGCTTAACTGGGTCGAACCGGCCACCAGAGCGGTCACCCACAGTCCCAACAGCAGGGTGGGTTCGACCAGAATGCCCAACACCGCTTCGCGGCTGGCGCCGATGGCGGTAAAGGGACTGCCGGTATCCAGACCGGCAATGGCAAAAACAAAGCGCACCACGGCGAACAGATAGATCAGGGTGATCACATCACCGATAGCGGGCAGCGGCGAGGCGACAGTCAACATGGGCAACGCACAGGCGATGGCCAACAGGGTGCCGGTCAGCAAGTACGGCATGATGTGAAAAGCCAGGCCGGAAGCCGCCGGCGCCACGTTCTGACGTTTCAACAATTTGGCGATATCGCGGTATTCCTGTAGTACTCCGGGGCCACGACGGTTATGCATCCGCGCGCGCAGCACGCGGCTGATACCGGCAAACAGCGGGGCGACGGCCAGTAACAGCAAGGCCTGCGCCAGACCGAGTAACACATTGGGATAGGTCATTGTCATTTCCTCAGGCAAAAGCCACCACCAACAGCACCGCAAGCTCCACTGCGGCCAGGCCGCGGCAGAAGGCAACGAAGGCGTTACAATGTAACGGGTTGGTCAAAGATTCCGGCAGCCAGCGGCGCAGTTGATAGAGCGGGGCGAACATCACCCGTAGCGGTTGGGCAAAACCGGTGGCGGTGATGACCATCGCCTCCTCATGACCATATCCGCAGGTCCAGGCGCTACCCTGTACCCGGCGAGGTTGGCGACGGGTCTGATAACGTGCAGCAATCAATAGCGGCAGCAGCGGCATCGCCAGCAACAAAATGGCGATCAACGGGGTAGAAACCAAAGTGCCGGATACGGAGAGGGATTGTTCGGACGTCATGCCGATCAGCCGGGCAAACAGTGGGATGATCCAGGGCGCACCCAGACCGCAAGCCAGACACAGCAACGCGGGCAGCGCATGGCTCAGCGTCAGGCAGAGGTTAGCCGGCAAGGCCTGGGCCGCAGCGGCGCAGCGCGGGGCTCCCAGACAGGCAACGCCAAACACTTTGCTGACGCACATCACTGCCAGCGCACCGGTCATGGCCAGCGCCACCGCCAGCAGCGGGCCGAACAGATGGCCAATAAAGCCAGGGGCCGCACTGAAGTGGAACAGCCCCTGATAGATCAGCCATTCACTGGCGAAACCGTTCAGTGGCGGCAGTGCGGCCATGGCCACCAGGCCGATCAGCAGAGAAATGGCGGTCCAGGGCATCAGCCGTGCCAGCCCGCCCATTTTCTCCATGTCCTTCAGCCCGGTTTGTTGTTCGATGGTGCCCGCCGACAACAGCAATGCGCTTTTGAACAGGCTGTGGTTCAGCAGGTGGAACAGGCCCCCGATCAGGGAGAACGCCGTCAGTAATGGCTGTTGCAGTGCCATGCCGACCATGGCACCGCCAATGCCCAGCAGGATGATGCCGATATTCTCCAGCGTGTGGTAAGCCAGCAAGCGCCGCAGATCGTGTTCCATCAGCGCATACAGCCCGCCAAAAAACGCGGTGCCGGCAGCCAACAGCAGGACCAGCAATCCCCACCACAGCGGCGGCGTACCCAGCAGATCCAGCCCAATCTTCAGGATCCCCAGCAGGCCAACCTTCATCAGCGCGCCGGAAAACAACGTGGCGGCAGAGGCGGGCGCGCTGCTGTGGGACTGAGGCACCCAGGCATGCAGCGGCATCACCCCGGCAAAAATGCCAAACCCGGCCAACGCCAGCAGGAATACGCCGTTACGCAGTGCGTCCGGCAATGGCGTAGCGCGGATCACGCTGAATTGCAGGCTGTGGCTGTGGGTATAAATCAGAGCGAAAGCGATAACCAGCAGCAGGGTGCCGAGGCGCATCAGCAAAAACTGGCTGTGCCCGGCCCGCAGACTTTTCGCGTTCGGGGCATGGACAATCAAGAAATAGCCGCACAGCGCCGCCAGTTCTAACAGCAACAGCAAGGCCAGTGCATTATCGGCGATCGCGGCGGCGCTCAGCGCTGCCAGCATCAGATTGATCAGCCCGCCCAACCGGCCACGTGCACTGGCATTCAGCTTCGCGACGCTTCCGATGTGATACAACGCGGCACAGATCCCACACAAAGCCATCACCAGCAATAACAGCGCGTTAATGCCGCTGATTTCCACCGCATAATTCAACCAGGGCAAACGGGCACTGTGCAGCGGTGCCAACAGCATTTGCCCCGCGGCCAGCAATGTGGCGATGGCACACAGCAAGCTGCCGCCACCCAGCAAGGCATTGATGCGCGGCCAGGGGGCCAGCAGCCAGCTCAGCAACGCGAACAGGAGATACCCGACTAATGCCAGAGTCAGCAACGACAATGGATCGGGCGCAATGGCGTAGAACATCAATTCGGCTCCTTGCGGGATTCTGGGGCGGTAGCGAACGGCAGCTCGGCGCTGAGCGCCTGCATGGCATTGCGCCTTTTCTGTTCGCTGGCGTTACGCACGTCGTGGTCGCTGACCAAGCGAATGGCCTGGGTAGGACAGGTACGGATACAGGCGGGGCCCAGGGGGGTGAAAGCGCAAAGGTCGCACTTCACCGCCACGGCGCGGACACCGGGCACGCAATCCAGGAAGGCGGCGACCGACCGCGGCGCTTTGGCGGCAGGCAGGGCCAGCGGTGTGTTGCAGTCTGTGGGGATCGCCAACGGAGTACTGCCGCCGAAGCCAATGGCGCCGAACGGGCAGGCGATGCCGCAGAGTTTGCAACTGACGCACAGGCTCTCGTTCAGGACGATGGCATCATCCTGATGGCGAATGGCGTTTACCGGACAGACCTGCGCGCAGGGCGCATCCTCACATTGATGGCACATCACCGGTGCCGAATCGCGGGCGTTACGTATCACCTGCAAGCGGGGTAATGCCTGCAAACCCTGTTGCCGATGTTCCGCAGAACAACTGGCCATGCAGGTATTGCAGCCAATACACAATTTGGGGTCCGCAATAATAAAGCGGTTCATGCACACTCCTTGCTTCGTCATTTATGACGAAATCGTCAGTAAAAAATGACGTTTCGACAGTTTTCTGTCGGTGAGTAACGCCGACAGTCAGACGGACAGGGTTATTTTTTTCAGTGCGTCATGAATGGCATGGCCGTCATGCAGAGAGTCAAACAGGCATTGGTAAATAACGGCGATCTTATCCAGATAATGTTCAAATACCGCCGGCATGTCGCGATTATTTATTACGCCGTCAATATTGCCGTCTTCATCCAGCGAGGCATGGGCGAAGGGGGCGAAATTCTCGGCTTCGTGCGGCGATGCCAAATTAATGCGATAGCAGATATCACGGCTATAAAACCCCTCACTTAATTGAATGCTCACCGTGAAGTGGTTGAACAGCACAAAACGCAGATCGTCGTCCTGACCGTAAGTAAACTGATGATTAATCTTCTTTTTAGTGGTGGTTACCGCTTTGATTAAGGTGCTGTGGTAGGTTTGCCACTGCGCCATCAGGCGGTTGCTTTTGTTGGCGATATAATCGGCCTGGCTGGTTACTTCACTGATAGTACTCATTGTCGTCACTCAAAATGGATGGTCATTGTCGAAACGCTTCGGGTGAACGACTTAAAGCATAAAGCGTGCCAGACTCCGGTAATTTTTATTATTTCCTTTTAATTCAAGCATCAGTCATGGAATTAACCTCTACAGTGAGCGGTGCGACTGTCAGCTAATTACTGTCGACGTCATGACACTCGACAAATATGCCGAATAGGTTTTGGCACCATATTTGCAGTGCAGGGTGACGAAACGTTTTATCACCCCAGACGGAGGCCGGATGCACGAAATAACCTTGTGCCAACATGCGATGGAAATAATGCAGCAACAGGCTCGTCAACATCGGGCGAAACGTATTACCGCGGTGTGGTTCGAAATTGGCGCATTTTCCTGCGTGGAGGCGGAATCGCTGCGGTTCTGTTTTGACATGGTCTGTCGCGACACCCTGGCCGAAGGCTGCGAGTTGCATCTGATCGAACAACGAGCCTTGTCCTGGTGTTATGACTGCCAGGCCGACGTCGAGCTGTTGATCCCGCAGGTTCTGGTCTGCCCGCTCTGCGCCGGTAGAAACCTGCGGGTGCAGGCCGATGATGGGTTGCAAATAAAACGTCTGGAAATTGAATAACTGAAAGGAGAAAGAACATGTGCAGCACTTGCGGTTGTGCCCATGGGGAACTGACGATTGAAGGGCAAGCAAAGGTCCCGTTTCGCCCGCAGCGGTCTCTGCAGGGGGACCTGCATTATGGACTGGGAGTGGCGGGCACTCATGCGCCGGGCATCAGTCAGCGGCGAATGCTGGAAATAGAAACCCGGGTGTTGGATAAAAACGATCGTCTGGCCGAACGCAATCGCCAGTATTTTGCCGAGCAACGGATCCTGGCGTTGAATCTGGTATCCAGCCCCGGTTCAGGCAAAACCACGCTGCTGACCGAAACCCTGCTGCGGCTCCGCGGGGCGCGTGAGTGCGCGGTAGTGGAAGGAGACCAGCAAACCACCAACGATGCAGAACGTATCCGCGCCACCGGCGTGCCGGCGATCCAGGTCAATACCGGCAAAGGCTGTCATCTGGACGCGCAAATGGTTCATGAAGCCGCCCAACGCCTGGAGCTCAAACCCAGCAGCCTGTTGTTTATCGAAAATGTCGGCAACCTGGTTTGCCCAGCCAGCTTCGATCTGGGGGAGCGGCATAAGGTGGCGGTGCTGTCGGTCACCGAAGGGGAAGATAAGCCCCTCAAGTACCCACATATGTTCGCCGCCGCACGTCTGATGCTGCTGAACAAGGTCGATCTGCTGCCGTACTTGAAGTTTGACCTGGACGCCTGTATCGCCAATGCCCGACAGGTTAATCCCGACATCGAGATAATTACCCTTTCGGCGACTCAGGGTGAAGGGATGGACCAGTGGATGGCCTGGCTGGAGCGGCAGCTATGTGCATAGGTATTCCCGGGCAGATCGTGGCGCTGGACCAGCATCAGCCTCAGCACGCCTGGGCCGAAGTCTGCGGCGTACAGCGCGAAGTGAATATCGCGTTGGTTTGCCGGGAGGATGAACCCAAAGAAGCGATACTGGGGTGTTGGGTGTTGATCCACGTGGGCTTTGCGATGAGCCGTCTCGATCAGCAAGAGGCCGAGGAAATGCTGGCGGCACTGCAGGCGATGGGGGAAGTGGAACAGGACGTGGCGTTGTTTTTGGCGGGGGAGGATAACCATGGATTACGTAGATGAATTTCGCGATCCGCAGCGGGTGAAGAACCTGCTGCAACATATCTGGCAGCGCGCCGCGCAGTTGCCGTTTACCGCCGATCGGCCGCTGCAAATCATGGAGGTGTGCGGTGGCCATACCCATGCGATATTCCGCTTTGGCCTGGACAAGCTGCTGCCGGCGCAAATCGAATTCATTCATGGCCCCGGCTGCCCGGTTTGCGTTTTACCCATGGGACGCATTGACGCCTGCTGCGAAATCGCCGGGCACCCCGAAGTGATTTTTTGCACCTTCGGCGATGCGCTGCGGGTGCCAGGCCAGCAGGGATCTTTACTGCAGGCTCGCGAACGCGGTGCCGACGTGCGAGTGGTTTACTCACCGTTGGATGCCCTGATGCTGGCGCGGAATAACCCGCAGCGGCAGGTGGTGTTCTTTGCCCTGGGGTTCGAAACCACCATGCCGGTCACGGCGATTACCCTGCAACAGGCGCGGCAGGAAGGCCTGGGCAACTTCAGCGTATTTTGTCAGCACATCAGCCTGATCCCCACCTTGCGCAGCCTGCTGCAACAGCCGGATGTGCACATCGACGGTTTTCTGGCACCCGGCCACGTCAGCATGGTGATAGGCACCGAGCCCTATCATTTTATCAGCGGGCAATACCGCAAACCCCTGGTGGTGACCGGCTTTGAGCCACTGGATATCTTGCAAGGGGTGCTGATGCTGGTCGAACAGTTCCTTGGCCGACAAAGCCAAACCGAAAACCAATACCGGCGGGTGGTGCCGGAACAGGGCAACCGGCTGGCACAGCAGGCGATGAGCGAGGTTTTTGTGCTGGGTGGCGGCAGCGAATGGCGCGGGCTGGGCACCATTGCCGACTCAGGCATTGCCCTTACGCCAGCCTATCAGGCTTTTGATGCTGAACGTCGTTTTCGTCCGCAGCGGCGGCAAGTGGCTGACGATCCTCGATCCCGTTGCGGAGACGTGCTCACCGGGCGGTGCAAACCGCGTGATTGCCCGCTGTTTGGCCGCGGTTGTACGCCGCAAAACGCGTTTGGCGCCCTGATGGTCTCATCCGAAGGGGCCTGCGCTGCCTGGTACCAATATCGCCGCGAAACAGAGGAGATGCCGGCATGAACAACGTGATTACTATGGCTCATGGCAGCGGTGGTGCGGCAATGCAGCAATTGCTGGACGATCTTTTCTTGCCGGCCTTTGCCAACCCGCAGTTGGATCAGCGTGAAGATCAGGCCCGATTAGACCTGGCCGAGTTAACGCAGCAGGGCGATCGGCTGGCGTTTACCACCGACAGTTACGTGATTGACCCGATTTTCTTTCCGGGCGGTGACATAGGCAAGCTGGCCATCTGCGGGACGGCCAACGATCTGGCGGTGAGCGGCGCGCTGCCGCGCTATCTTTCCTGCGGCTTTATTCTCGAAGAAGGTTTGCCGTTGCCCGACTTACAACGCGTGGTCGCCTCGATGGCCGCCACCGCGCAGCAGGCTGGTATTCGCATTGCGACCGGGGATACCAAGGTAGTGCAGCGTGGTGCAGCCGACAAAGTGTTTATCAACACCGCCGGTATCGGGGTGATCCCGTCAGGCCTGAACTGGGCGGCGCAAAATATCCGCGTCGGCGATGCCGTGATTGTCAGCGGCACCCTGGGTGATCACGGGGCAACTATTCTCAACCTGCGCGAAAAGCTGGGTATGTCTCTGGACGTGATCAGCGACTGTGCGGTGTTAACGCCGTTAATTGAGCCACTGCGTGCCATTCACGGCGTACGGGCGATTCGCGATGCGACCCGTGGCGGGGTGAATGCCATTTTGCATGAGTTCTCCCGTGCGGCGGGCGTGGGCATCGAGGTGGAAGAAAGCCTGTTGCCGATCGCCCCGGCAGTGCGAGGCATTTGCGAATTGCTGGGGCTGGACGCCATTAATTTTGCCAACGAGGGAAAACTGGTGATCGTGGCCGCACCACAAGCCGCACAGGACGTGCTCTGCGCCTTGCGTGCTCACCCATTGGGCGCAGGCGCGGCGATGATTGGCAAAGTGACGGCTGGGCGACAGGTAAGACTGCAGGGCGCTTATGGCATCAGCCGCCGGTTGGATTTGCCACATGCCGAGCCTTTGCCGCGGATTTGTTGATCCCGTCGGGGGAGAACGCCGCCGGCCAGCGTTACACTTTGCGATGTGACTCACAAATCTTCATCGCGACTCAGGCAAGTGATAAACAATGTCGAATGCACAATCAGAAAAACAAGAACTACTGGAAATTACCCGCACGCTGCTGAGCCAGCGCAGTTTCACCGACCTGTTGCTGCAACTGCGTCAAATACTGCAACGCCTGCAATTGGCGGACCAGATCACGCTGGTGCTGTTTGACCCCGACAGCGAACGGGTCAGCTTTTATGGCCTGGATGCACATCGACGGCCGGTGAACTATCAGGATGAGACCCTGCTGGCAAATGGCCCGGTAAGTCGGCTGCGACAAAGCCCGCTGCCACAGCGTTGGCAGAGCGATGATCTGCACGCACGCTATCCGCAAATCGGTGCTCTGGCGCTGTATTTGCCCTTTAACCAGTATTGCCTGATGCCGCTGCATGCAGGCGGTGCGCTGATCGGCGGTTGTGAGGTATTACGTTGTCACTCAGAGCCGTTCGGCGACGCCAGCCTGGTGCAGTTGCAGACACTGATGGAGTTGGTGGCATTGGCGGCAGAGCAGCTCCAGCAGCGGGAGGAGGCGGAACTCCGTCAACGGCAATTGCGCCATGAGCGAGATGATTATCGCATTTTGGTCGACGTGACCAACGCGGTGTTGTCGAAGCTCGATTTGGATGATTTGATCGGTGAGATCTCGAAGGAAATTCACCGTTTCTTCAAAATCGATGCGATCAGCATTGTGCTTTGCGTTGATAAAACCGAGCAGGTCACCATTTATTCCACCCACTATTTGCAGGATGACGTGGTTGAGCGTCAACAGTACAGCGTGGCGCTGGCGGGCACCTTGTCAGAACAGGTGATGCAAAGCGGTGAAATGCTGCTGTTGAATCTGAAGCACTCCGACCGGCTGGCGGCCTATGAGCGCCAACTGTTCGATCTGTGGCATGAGCAAATTCAAACGCTGTGCGTACTGCCGTTGGTTTTCGGCAACAAAACCCTGGGCGTACTCAAGCTGGCGCAATGTCAGCCGGACAACTTCAACGCAGCCAACCTGCGGGTGCTGCAGCAAATCGCCGAGCGTATCGCGATCGCCGTGGATAACGCGCTGGCCTATCAGGAAATTAACCGGCTCAAAGAGAGCCTGGTGCATGAGAACCTGTATCTGACCGAGCAGATTAACGGCAATAACCCGGACTTCGGCGAGATTGTCGGCCGCAGCGTGGTAATGTCCGCGGTGCTAAAACAGGTAGAAATGGTAGCGAAAAGCGACTGTTCGGTGCTGATCCTCGGCGAAACCGGCACCGGTAAAGAGCTGATAGCCCGTGCCATTCACAACCTCAGCGAACGACGCGATCAGCGCATGGTGAAAATGAACTGCGCGGTAATGCCGGCCGGGTTGCTGGAAAGCGATCTGTTTGGCCATGAAAAAGGGGCATTTACCGGGGCGACCAATCAGCGAATGGGGCGTTTTGAACTGGCGGACAAGGGAACGCTGTTCCTGGATGAAGTGGGCGAAATCCCCGTAGAGCTGCAACCGAAATTGCTGCGGGTACTGCAGGAAAGGGAGTTCGAACGCGTTGGCGGTAACAAGGTGATTTCGGTAGACGTACGCCTGATTGCCGCGACCAACCGGGATTTGCAACAGATGGTGGCCGACCGCGAGTTTCGCAGTGACCTGTTTTACAGGCTTAACGTCTTCCCGATCGTCATTCCGCCCTTGCGTGAGAGGCCGGAAGACATCCCGCAGTTAGTGAAGTTTCTGACCTACAAAATTGCACGCCGAATGAAGCGTACCATCGACAGCATCCCGGCGGAAACCTTGCGCCTGCTGAGCCAAATGCCCTGGCCGGGAAACGTGCGCGAGCTTGAGAATGTCATCGAACGTGCGGTACTGCTGACGCGTGGTACGGTGCTGAACCTGCAACTGCCGGAACTGCAATATCCGGTGCCTTCGATGGCGCTCCCGGTTGCCAAAGCGGAGCCCAGCCAGCCCGGGGAAGATGAGCGCCAACAGATTATCAGGGTGCTGAAGGAAACCAACGGCGTGGTTGCCGGCCCGCGCGGTGCCGCTCAGCGCCTGGGGCTGAAACGTACCACGCTGCTTTCACGCATGAAGAAATGGGGGATTCTGGTTAAGTGAAGCGCCACAGGGGTTAGGGGCAGCCAATGAGGGATATCCCTCATTGCGGCTTTAGGCTGAGTTACCTAAGCTAAAGCTGCAATGCAAATCGCACACAAGGAGATCATCATGACTAACTTACCATCCGAAGATCGTAATCCCGCCCCAGATGCCGCTGAAGAAAATGCGTTCTTTCCGTCACCTTACTCTTTGAGTAAATACACGTCGGCAAAGACGGACTTCGACGGCGCCCACTATCCTGCACCTTATAAAGGCGGCAAGTGGAAGGTGTTGATGATTGCGTCTCAGGAACGCTATCTGATGATGCAAAACGGAAAGTTTTTCTCTACCGGGAACCATCCTGTGGAGATGTTATTGCCCATGCACCACATGGATCTTGCCGGGTTCGAAATCGATGTTGCAACGCCATCAGGCGACCCGGTAAAGCTTGAGATGTGGGCATTCCCTGGTGAGGATGCGGCGGTCAAGGCCACCTATGAGAAATATCGCCATCAGCTCAAGCAACCGAAAAAGCTGACTGAGGTGGTGAAAGATTTGGATGCGGGTAATTATATCGGCGTCTTTATCCCGGGCGGCCACGGCGTCCTTAACGACATTCCCTTCAGCGAAGACGTGAAAAAAGCGCTGTTCTGGGCCCATGACAACGATCGTTACGTGATTTCACTGTGCCACGGGCCTGCCGGATTGTTGGCGGCGGGCTTGGGTGAGGACAAGGAAGACTTCTTGTACCGCGGTTACGAAATCTGTGTTTTCCCGGACTCGCTGGATACCGGCGCCAATATCGATATCGGTTATATTCCGGGCCCAATGCCCTGGCTGGTCGGCGAACGCCTCCGCGAGCTGGGCGTCAAGATCCTCAATAGCGACATCACGGGGAAAGTCCATAAAGACCGTCGTTTGTTGACCGGCGACAGCCCGTTGGCCTCCAACAATCTCGGCAAGTTGGCCGCAGAGACATTGCTTGCCGACGTTGCGGCGCGATGAGCAACCCCATTGCCCAGGATGCCTTTTCAACCGCTCTCGCCATAGAGGAGAGCGGTTCACTATCGGCAATCCAGGATCGGGTTCGAACCTTCGCCAAACCCTACGGTTTTGACCGTTTCGTCCTGTTCTCGGCCTCCGCAACGACAGAAGAGCTGGTCGAACATATTTACTGGGTCGAAGGCGACTGGTTCGGCAACGGTGAAAGCGTGGACGCAGTAACTTACGTACGCCACTGCCCGGTGACGCGACATATGCTGCTGGGCGGCGATCCCTTTTTCTGGAGCAAAATCAGCGCGGAGAAAGGGGAACTGTATCAGGTCGTCCGCATCCCACGCGGGTCGGGGATCCATGGTTTGCAGATCCCGGTATTTGGCCCGCAGGGGCTGGAGGGGGCCATCAGCCTGGGCGGCGAGCACATAGAGGCTTCCGCGCAAGTTAGGCTGGCGATGTCACTGGTGGGTACGGCGGCGTTTTTCTCCTCGCGCCGACGGCTAGAAACCCCTGCAGATGGGACGATTGGCAAGCTGTCCGAGCGTGAGCGCGAAGTCCTGGCCTGGACGGCCGCCGGGCGTCGGCAGGCTGATATCGCCGCCACGCTTGGACTTTCCGAGCGAACCGTTGAGAACCATCTGCGCCGGATACGCCTGCGTCTGGGGGCGGCCACTACCGCCCAAGCGATAAGAATAGCGATCCGCAAGGGTGAAATAGAAATCTGACGACGAGAAAACGATGTCATTGCCTGAATATATGAATGAGATTGAAATAACCACGCCTGGCGGACCTGAAGTACTCAGGCTACGCAAGGCGTCGCTGCCGCAGCCTGGCCCTGATGAGATCCTGGTGAAAGTTGCCGCCGCAGGCGTAAACCGTCCGGATGTTATACAGCGGCAGGGGAATTACCCTATGCCCGACGGCGTCACTCCGGTGCCTGGCCTGGAAGTTGCTGGCAGCATTGTGGCTTTTGGTGACAACGTCACTGGGTTTTCAATCGGCGACAAGGTATGCGGACTGACCAATGGCGGGGGGTACGCGGAATACGCTTTGTTGCCCTCGACGCAATGCTTGCCGATTCCGGCAGGAATAAGCGTTATCGAGGCTGCCGCGATACCCGAAACGTTCTTTACCGTATGGGCTAATCTGTTCCAAATGGCTAACGCCAAACGGGGGGACAGCGTACTCGTCCACGGCGGCACCAGTGGTATCGGAACCACCGCGCTGATGTTGTGCGAAGCGTTCGCAATAGAGTGTTTCGCCACCGCAGGCTCCGAGTCGAAATGTGCTGCCATAACCTCCCTTGGGGGAAAGCCGATTAATTATCGCACCCATGATTTTGCGTCCGCCATCCTCAACCAGACGCAAGGGCGCGGTGTCGATATTATTCTCGACATCATGGGCGCGTCTTACATCAAACCGAATCTGACAGCGTTAGCACGCGATGGCCGCCTGGTGGTGATAGGTTTTCTTGGCGGAGCCATCGCGGACGGCGTCGATCTGCAGGCGATGGCGCTTAAGCGCGCGACCGTTACCGGCTCGACCATGCGGGCAAGAACACCGCAGGAAAAGGCGCACATTGCTGCTGAACTTCGCCAGTACGTTTGGCCGCTGTTGGCTGCGGGTCAGTGTCGTCCGGTCATTCATCAGGTTTTCCGGCTTGAGGATGCCCCGCTGGCGCACGCCATGATGGAACGCGGCGATCATATAGGGAAAATTGTTCTGCAGATTGCGGACTGAGTTGTAAACGGGGCGGTTAACCGCCCTGATAGACCCCCTGCCGGCTGCGCAGGAAACTTGGCTGTGATGCTAATGCTATTCTGCGTCAACAGAATTACAGCTTGTAGCCAATAACTCGTCCAATGACGGGGCTTCGGCCAGGTTCTCGATACATGTCATGAGATGCCGGGCATTGTCACGTAATCCACGGCAAGGAGACTGTGAACAGCAACGAAGGAACTTAGCGCGAATATCCTGCATGTCTGCGGGATTTTCCGGCCAGCCGCGGCCAAACTCCGCCGCCAGCTTCAATGTCTCGCCTCGGTCGGGGGTGATATGAAGTTCAAAGCGGTCGAAACGGTCGAACGTGGGGCGCTCATGCACTTCGATGCGTTGTGCCAGCGCGACGACGGCGGGTTCGGTAGCGTATTCGGCGCTGAATTCACGCGCACTGGCGCACCCACGCAATAATGCATTGGCTATCACGTAACGCGCGCTGAATTGCGCGTCGATTTCCGCCGTTTTTTGCGGTTCATACTCCGCACCGCAGACCATACGCATGGTGGGCGAGGCGTGCAAAATGATTTTTGCCTGGCCGGGATCGGCTAATTGCCGGTGCGGGCCGGCATTCAACAGCGTCTCTGTCAGCGCCAGCAAAATGCTGCAATGGGGGTAGAGTTTAAAACAGGTTGCCTCTTCGCCTAGAAATGACACGCCCAACTGATGAGTCAAAGGGTGCAGATCGGGTTCTCCTGGCGCATACAGATTAAAAAAACCGTTTTCTCCGCTCAGCACCCGCTTGGGGCCACTGATGCCGGCTTGTGCCAACATAGCCGCTTCCAGAGCATGTCGCGCCACCAATCCTTGGCCGATGCGTACCGCCAGCGTTTTATCCTGATAATGCTGGAAAGTCCCGATACCAAAGTCAAATGCCAACCCAACGGCGTCGGTAAAGGCCTGACGATCGAGGCGCAGCAGACGAGAAGCGATCACGACGCCGGAAAACAAGCCCAGGATATTGGAATCGAAGCCACGATAGAAAAAGCCGTTAGCCTGAGCCGCAAGATTGATGCGTTGCGCAAAATCCTGCCCTACGGCCAGTGCGGCCAAAGTCTCCAATCCAGATGCGCCAGAAAGCTCCGCTGCCGCCAGTGCCACCGGCACGTCAGAAGAACTGGGGTGCCAACCGGGCGACAGCACGTCACAGTAGTCGAGTGCTCTGGCGCGCACCGCATTGACGAACGCCGCCTGCGGCGCCGCAAGCCGTTCTTCGCAGCCAATCAGCCGTGCTTCATGGCAGCCACTCCAACGCCTTGCCAGGGTCAAAGCGGCATCAACGCCGCTCTGTTCGAAGCCGGCGGCAAGACACCCCAGGTTATCCATCAGGCGTTTGCACTGAAACGCCAACACCGATGGGGGCACCATGCAGGCATCTACCTGTGAGGCAAAAGCGATCAGTTCTTCGATCGGATCGGGTTGTGTTCGCATCATTTATCCTCGCTCAAATTATTCTTGGGGTTTGCTCAGTGCGGCCGGCTGAGATGGGGCATGCACACGAAAACGCGGATGAAGCATGATCAGTAGCCAGACGGTCATGGCAATGCTGAGTAAACCGGCCCATAGCATCGCCACGCCAAAACCACCGGCAAAGGCGTTATGGGTTAAATCCAACAGGCGGTCCGCGCTCAACGGCGTGTTCGCAGTTTGCTGCTGTTCAATAATGGCCGCCCGGGCGATCGCTGAGGGATGCTCAACGCCTTGCGATTGCAAGACGAGGGTCAAAGAGCTCACCGCTTTCATGCTCATCAATGTGCCCAATAGGGCAATACCCAGCGTCATCCCCGTTTGGCGCAGCGCATTCATGGTGGCCGAGGCCATACCTGAACGCTGTGGCTCGACGGTGCGCATAACCAACGCGCTTGTGGCTGGCATCGCCAACCCCATACCCAGACCAAGCAAAGCCAAATAAAACGCGACGATGGCGTAATGAGAATTCGCCTGTAACTGCGTGAGCAGCAACAAGGCGATGCCGATTAAGCCGTAACCGGCGATCATCAATGAGTTGACGCTGAGTCGGGCAGAAAGCCGGCCAAAACAGGAGGCCGCCAGCGCCATGGCAAGAAACTCCGGTGCCATGCGCCAACCGGTGGCGGCAGGGCTCCACCCTTGAGCCTGCTGCAGAAAAAGCGAGACAAAGAAGACGCTGCTGTAAGATGAAAAGCCGAGGACGAAAGAAGCAAAGTTATAGCCAGTGAAGTCGGCGTTGCGAAACAGACTCAATTGCAGCAGGGGGCGTTTAACCTGGGTTTCCACCCAGATGAACAGGACGAATAGCGCTAGCGCGGCATACAAAGGGAGACGCGACTGCATACTTTGCCAGCCATGCTCTCCGGCGGCGATCAGGCCGTAGGTCAAGGCGCCAAGCCAAAGAATGCTTAACCCCTGGCCGAGTGGATCGAGAGCGGCATGCTCCGGATGCGCGCTCTCCCTGATCCCCCAACTGCCCAGTACCAGCGCTACGATCCCCACCGGGATATTAATCCAGAAAATGCCCGGCCAACCTGTGGTATGAACCAGTACGCCACCGAGTACTGGGCCGATCACCAGGGAAAGGGCATTGACCGATGACCAGATACCGATCGCTCGCGTGCGCTGCTGTTCTTCAGGGAACGCATGCGTCAGCAGAGACAGTGCGCCGGGGATGACGGCAGCGCCGGCAATCCCCTGAATCACCCGACCGGCCAGCAAGACGCTTAGGCTGGTAGCGAAGGCACAAAGGATAGAGCCAAGGATAAACAAGGCTACCCCATACAACCAAATACGTTTACGCCCAAAACGATCCCCCAAGGGACCGGAGGAGAGTATCAGCGCGGAAAGACAGAGTGCATAAGCGTCAACCACCCATTGCAAACCCGACATATCAGTCTGCAACGACTCCTGCATAGTGGGCAAAGCGACGTTAACAATGCTGATATCCAGCGAAGCCATAAAGGTTCCCAGACAAATGGCGGCGACCAGCGAGATCCTGCGCATACCGGACATAGAGTGGCTCCTTGAGTCATCGATGATGATAGTGAAAACTATTCTCATCTTATATTATGACTGACCGTCGGTCAATGGAGTGTTATTATTGATTTCACTGCCGCGGGTCATCTGGTCAATGGCGGCAACATTGGTTAGGATGGCCCCTGGGCTATAAGTGGACGTGAAGATGAAAACAAAAGAAAAAATGAAAGAATCGCAGCCGCGAACCAAACCTGCGGAAGTGCGTTTGGATGAGCTGATGGATGCGGCGCAAAAGCTGTTTATTGAAAAAGGTTTTGAAGCAACCACAATCAGCGACATCGTACGTGATGCGCAGGTTGCCAAAGGGACTTTTTACCATTACTTTCCGTCCAAAAACGAAATGTTGTCCGCATTGCGTATCCGTTTCACCACTCATTTTATTGAGCAAATTCAGCAAGCCATTGACGAATGCCCACAAGATGACTGGCTCGCGCGTTTACGTGCCTGGTGTGATGCCGGTGTGGCAACTTACCTGGAAGGCATGGAGTTGCATGACGCGTTGTATCACGATCATCATTATCACACCCGGGGCAATCAGGATCGTGATGCCGTGCTGGAACAAATCCTGACGATTTTGAATGACGGTGCCGCAGCCGGAGCCTGGCAATTGGAGAATCCGCACCTGACGGCGATTTTAATGTATCACGGCATGCATGGTGCGGTGGACAACGCCATGGTCTGCCCCGATGCCGATCGTAACGTCTTGGGCGCGGCATTGGCGAAAGAGTTTATGCGTTTACTGGGCTGTCGTTAGCCACGCTCCCGGAAAGATCCAGCGATACCCAGTAACCGGGTTGATAGGGAACCGGGAGATAACGCTCAAACAGCTTCGCAAAGGTCGTTTCGGGGTCAACCTCGTTAAACAACGAGGGGTGGAACCATTTTGCCAATCGTTCGATGGCGACAAAATTGAACGGATGATCGTAAAACGGATGCCAGATGGCATAGGCTTTGCCATGTTGTGCCGCCGCCAGAGTACGATAGGCAGGTCGTTGCATTAATTTTCGCAGTTGCCGCCTTGCCAACGTCTGATCTGCACCAGGCCCCAGGTTAACCCAATCGCCATTCGGCGAATATTGGCTCCAGTTGCTGCCGGTCACTACGATTTTATCGGGACGGGAAGCGATCACCGTTTCCTGACTGAGCGAACCATAGACGCCATGAATATACGCTTCGGCCAAATTATAGCCGCCGGCGATATCCACCATTTCTCCGTAATTCCCTTTGCCCCAAGACAAACAACAGTCGTCATACAATCCCGCAGCGCGCTCCATCATTATCCGCGGACGTGGGGGCGCATGTCGCGCCAGCGTCTCGGTAATATGATCGAGATGTTGTTGACGAAAGCGGATCAGGCTGGCGGCGCGAAGCGGGCTGTCGAACAGTTGTCCCATAATGGCCAGGCTTTTGGCGCTGTTGCTCATCAGGCCGATGCTCATATCGACAAATACCACCGGGATCCCTGCCGCCGTTAGCCTGCTCATCAGCCCGTTGGCCTCTATCGTCAGCCGGGTATTCAGGTTGAGGATCATCACTTCCGGACGCAGAGCAATTAACCTTTCCAGGTTGAATTGCATCTGTTGCACGCCGGAAAATGCCGGGAGTTCAGCCAATTCCGGGAAATGGCGGCAATAAAGGTGATAGCTGTCCAGATCGGCGGTGCGGAAATTATCACGCCACCCAACCAGTTTTTCGGCGGGCGAGGCAGGATTCAACGCCGCCACGGTATAAAATAAATTGCCTTCCGCTAAAAAAATACGTTTCAACGGATAACGCAAAATAACCTGGCGGCCGGCAATGTCGGTAACTACCTGGCTGTCTGCCTGCGCACGCAATGACTGCAGTGGGGAAAGTAACGCCAGCGCGGCCGCCGTCTGAATAAAATGACGCCTGCGCATTAAAAATACCAACTGACGGAGCCAACAATGGTGCGTTCTATGCCGATACTGCAATAAGGCGCGCTGGTGCAGCTGGCGACATAGGATTTATTAGTAAGGTTGTTGACCGTCAGGCCCAGCTCCAGATTGTACAAGCGGGGATCCCAGGCACCCGGCGTATAGCGTACGGAGAGGTCGCCAAGCCAGGTCGCGGGGACTTTAAAGCTATTGGCACCATCGGCCCAGCTGGAACCCAGATAGCGTGTCCCTGCGCCGACCAGCAACCCCTGCAACGGTCCTTTGTTAAAACGATAATCTAGCCACAGAGAACCGGTTTGGGCGGGCACACCGACCGGATGACGGCCCAATGTGTTATCGGTTGCGGAAGTCACGACATTATTCACCCAGGCATAAGCAAGCATCAGGTTTAGGTTGTCGGTTAAGGCCGCCCGCGACTCCAGCTCCACGCCGCGCGAACGCACTTCTCCGGTTTGGGTGTAGTAGCTGGGATTCAACGGATCGATGGTGTTCACATCGCGTTGGGTCAATTGATACACCGCCAGGCTGGTCATCATGGCGCTGCCAGGCGGCTGGAATTTTATCCCGGTCTCATATTGTGTCGAGTGGGTGGGTTTGAACGGCGCCCCGTTGGCGTCGGTACCGGTGAGCGGGTCGAATGCGGTCGATGTGCTGATCCAAGGTGCCAGACCGTTTTCCAAAGGATAACTTAGCCCTGCGCGGTAACTCCAGGCAGTGTCATTGGTTTGTGTCCGGGTGCTGGTCAAATTATTGTTAGTGCGCATTTGCGACCAATCATGACGCCCGCCCAACAGCAAATGCCAACCGTGCCACTGCATTTCATCCTGGCTGTAGATACCGACCCGGTTAAAACGCTGCGTGGTTGAGGTTTCAGAAGACGGCACGGGATCAAATGAAGGTCGATAATGGCTGGACCAGGGATCGAAGGAGACAGTTTGTGAAACCCACAGATCTTTATCGAACTTACCGGTTTGATAATCGACACCCGTCAACAGCTGATGGTCTAATTCACCGGTAGAAAATTGAGCGATGGCTTGATTATCCAACGCCAGACTGTCCGCCTGGCTGGGGGAGTCTTGATAGACTGCCGTCAAACTGCGTTCGTCCGCCGTGATAGCTCGAGTAAAGTCGCGTCTGACTGCAGAATCAACATGGGAGAAGCGCAGGTTTTGTTTTAACCTCCAGCTATCGTTCAATTGAAGTTCAAACAGAGAAGTCACGTCGTACTGGGTACGTGTAGAATGCTCATGAGCCGGATCGCTGTAATTCTTGTCGGTATCAATTTTTCCGCGAGGATTGGGTAATAACCCCAAGACCTGAGCCGGCAACGTGTTGTAATAACCTGATTTAGGTTCACGCAAATAATGCGTCAGCAAGGTCCAACTGGTGCGATCATTGGGCTGCCAGGTGATGGAGGGTGCCAGATAGAGACGCTCCTGTTTGGTGTCTTCGATTTGCGAACCGCGGGTCACGGCCAACCCATCAAAACGGTATAGCCATTGCTCGTTATCGGTTAACGAGCCGGTAGAGTCCAGGCTAAGTGAACGGGTGCGATAGTTGCCTATATCGAGCTTCAGTTGGTTAGACGCGAGGGCGGAAGGGCGTCTGGAAACCATATTAATTACGCCACCCGCGCCGCCCTGGCCGTAGAGCGTGGACGATGGACCATGCAGGACTTCAACGCTTTGCAGCCCCCAGGCCTCAATCTGTGGCCCCCAAATCCCAGTGTTGCCAATTACGCGCAATCCATCAAGATAATAATCTGCTTCAAAGCCGCGTATTCTGCCAAAGTCGACGCCGCTGGAGAAGGCGCCGAAGCGCTCTACGGAAACACCGGCACTGTAGCGAAGTGCTTGGCTTACGGTCCCGGCTGACTGTACGTCCATCTGTTGGCGATTAACTGCCGACACGAACTGCGGCACGGCTGTCAGCGGCGAGCGCGTCTTTGTCGCCACCTCAACCTGCTTGACGGCATACCCCGGCAGGGAGGCATCCGACGCCTGGTCGTTGGCCGTCACCAAAACTGATTCTTCAGCAGCGGCTGAAACCGCGAACGGTGACAATCCCAGCGCCAGCGTCCAAACGCAGCCACGGCGTGATCGGAATCCATTTATGTTTATCAAGACCTATACCTTAGTGAATGACGTTGATCGATGACAGCGACGGTGGGGCGCAGGCAATCAGGGTAGCGATAAAATACTCATTGACCGACTGACGGTCAATATGAATAATTATCAATACTATTTAGCTATTGGATAACATCATGATCACTTTTGAAGGTTTGCTATCCCTGTTGGCGGAGATTGGTGTCCCTGAAGATGTCCTGCAGCAGGCAGACGGAAGTTGGCAATTGCGGCAGGACCTGGCGTTAACTTCTGCTGAAACCGTTGCTCTGCAAACGCAGCTCAAAAATCGCTGCAGCGCGACGCTCTCATTATGGGGTGCACGCGACTATTCATTAGATGAGCTTATTGCTGAAATGGCATAAGCAAATTTCATTTTTTGAGTGGTCAGCATAGGGTTGATTCAATGGGAGTTATTACGCCTGTCGAGAGTAGGAAACATAAATTCCATAAATAATTAACGTCAAACTAATTGACTGACGGTCGGTCGTAGTGTTTGATGGCGGGCAGAAAAAAACAAAATGCTGTGAGTCCATTTTAGTTTTCATTGTGAGTCAGTGCAGGAGTGGGAGCATCGTCTGACGAGGTGCTTACAGGCTGTGTACTTAGCGAATTGCGATTGTGGAAGATACCAATCGAACAGTTAGTTAACTCATTATGGAGTCGCTATGGTTAGTGTTGAGGATTCGATCAATCAGCGTTTGTTGCGTTCCCTGCAACAAAATACCCAACGTCCTGCCCTGTTTGAAAATGGGGATGTTTACCACTACGGTTGGCTGAAGAATGCCGTTGCCTCTGCGGCAATGCGCATGCAGCAGTTGGGCGTAGAGAAGGGCGATCGGGTGGCCTACCAATTGCGTAACACCCGTGAAGCCGTGATCATCTTGCTTGCTACGCTGATGAGAGGTGCCATCCCCGTCCCCATATTACCCTCTTACCGAGAAAAAGAACTGCGGCACATTTTGCATTTAACCGCACCCAAAGTATTCGCTCTACAGCGCGGCAACCGTCGCTACAATCCCCTGGCTACCTTGCAGTATTTGTTTGATGAAGGTCTGAATATCGATGTTGTGCTGGTTGAGGATTACGAGCACACCGACCATGACTCACGTTATCTCAATTTGCAAAATTTCTGTGCCCCTTTGACGCCGGCTCCCGAGCTCCACGCCGTTGCCTTGTCTGCAGATGACACGGCAATCATGTTACTTTCAAGCGGTACTACCGGATTACCCAAGGCAATTGCCCGTAAAAACGGCGGATATAGCTACATGATTGAGTGCGGTTGCGATGTGTTCGTTTTGAACAACCACTCAGTGTATTTCGCGGCTATGCCGGTATCCCATGGTTTCGTTATCAACTGTCCCGGCATCCTGGGCACGCTCTCGCGGGGCGGCGCGGTGGCACTCGCCGATATGCCGTCAGCGGAAACCGCGCTGGAGGTCATTGAACGCTGTGGCGTTACGCACACCACGCTGGTGCCGGCCTTGCTGACGCAATGGAGTGAGTTGCAACAACGCTCTCCTTACAATATGACTTCGCTGTGGCATGTCCAGGTCGGCGGTGCCCGAGTTACGCAAGAGCTGGCGGCATCTTCATCGAGTATCCTCGGCATCACCTTGCAGCAATGTTACGGCATGAGTGAAGGACTGCTGTGCTTTAACGCGATTTCCGATGAAGACGAACTTCGTTTCACTTCACAGGGACGGCCACTCAGTCCGCATGATGAGGTGCTGATTGTTGATGAATATGGCCATACGTTGCCGGTGGGACAGTCAGGAGAACTGATCACCCGCGGCCCCTACACGTTAACCGAGTATTACCAAAACCCACAGGCCAATCGCACCGCTTTTACCCACGATGGTTTTTACCGCACCGGTGACCTGGCACACGTTGATCAGGCGGGTAACGTTTTTATTGACGGTCGGGTCAATGATGCTATCAACCGGGGGGGAGAGAAATTCTGCCCCAATGAGATAGAAGAATTGGCCGAGCAACATCCGGCGGTGATACGGGCGGCTTGCGTAGGCATGGACGATGCGCTGTATGGCGAAGTGCCCTGCCTGTTTGTTACCGTCGCCCATCCCGACCACTCGCTGACATTGGGTGCGTTAAGACGTTTCTTTGAGCAAGCAGGGTTAGCCGCATTCAAAGCGCCTGAAAAGTTGCTGATAGTCGAATCGATCCCGATGAAAGGCATCGGCAAAATCGATCGCCTGACGCTGCGAGAGATGCTACGCCAAACTCACCTTGCCAGTTCGGAGAAAACCGCGGGACTGAACTCATGACGCTATTACGCCAAAGCAACGGCTGCGTGCTCAGACTCAGCCGTCCACTCACCACGCCGGTAACGAAACAGCTGGTGGTTTTTCCGCATGCCGGCGGGGGGACCTCTTTTTATCAGCATTGGCGCGATCTGTTGCCGGACGAGACAGACCTGTTTGTTGTGCAATATCCCGGGCGGGAAGAGGCCCAGAATGTACCGTTTTGGACCACGGCTACCCAAGCGATTGAGGCCTGCAGTCACGATTTGCGCTCATCACTGGGTATCGCGCCCATGGTGATCTTTGGCCATAGCATGGGGGCTTTGCTGGCTATGCAGGTCGCTGGGGCATTAGCTGGCTCGCGCTTTCATTTCGAGACGGTATTGTCGGCGCAGCGTGTCCCCTCTGAACTCCTGAGCTTACAGCATGAGCAGCAACGTCTGGCCGTATTGGAAAGCATCGTGACCTTCAGTGAACGCAGCGGTTCTCTGGTGCTCGACGACATCACCCGGCCCATGGTCACCGGACTGATCCTGCAGGATTTACAATTACTGGGAAAATTGGCTGCCAAACCCTTACCCGGTCTCAGTCCGCGCATTTTTGGCGGCGATCAGGATCCGCTGGTTAACGCCTTATCACTGTTGCAATGGCAAGAAGATCTCCCCGGCAGCCAAGTGAGATTTTTCCCTGGCGACCACTTTTATTTTATGCAAGATAGCACCGCTTTTTTACGTCAGCTAATGCAGTAACGTGCTGGCCCTTTGTTAACGTTATGGTCTTGAAGGAACATCTGATGAATTTTGAGCTGTTTAATCCACAGGATTGTGCACCGGACACAGAGAAAGCCTTTACCCTGTTTCCGCAACTGAAGAAATTCTACGCCGGGTTGGGAAATACGCCACTGACCCCGGTGCCGTCGCCCGAAGGCAAAGCGACAATTCTCGCCAAGTTCGAGTTTAAAAATCCCTTTGGTTCCGTTAAGGATCGCACGGCGTTCGGGTTATTTTGCGATGCCATCAACCAGCATGATTTCAGCCGGGGTGAACTGAAATTACTCGACTCTTCGGGCGGCAACATGGCGAAGGCGTTGGCAAAACTGGGTGATATGTGCGGCATTACCGTGCAGGTGGTCATTCCCGACTCTTCGCCGCAAGCGCTGATCGAAACGCTGGAAGGGGATAATGCCATTGTCACTTTGGTGGATCGTAATCAATTTCTGCTCGGTGTCATTGCCCGCAGCCAGCAGATTGCGCACGACGATAGCAGTTGGACGCTTTTGTCGCAGCATCTTAATCTGGTCAATACCGCCATGCATCAGTACCAGACCGGAGCAGAAATTCGTCGTCAACTCAATGGTACGCATGCCGACGGCTGGGTTTCTGCGGTGGGGACAGGGGGAACCTTATCAGGGGTAGCAGCGGCACTGCGCCAGGACAACCCTCAACTGGTTGTCTGGGGAAGCACCCCGCAAGAACTGCCGTATGGCACACTTTCTGCCCCTAATGGCGAAGCAAAATTTGCCGGTGCTGGCGGCCTGGGTTTCGGATTCCGCCAACCTTTTATCAGCAAGCTGATGCCACAAGAGCCGCCATTTAATCAGGTTTCCTACCGCGAAGCCTTATGTGCAATGCATGAGTTTTTCCAACTCACCGGCGTCAAGATCGGTGCCTCTTCCGCGGCTAACTGGAAAACGGCGTGGAAACTGGCGATGACTCTGGAGCGGGGACAGCAGGTCGTCACGTTGTTCGCCGATGCAGGCAGCGACGTTGAAAGAGAAAAAGGACGCGAGTGGTTTAAACAAAGCGAGGCGTTAACCGCGTAACAACGATGTCTTACCTTTAGCCAAGGATTACATAATGGAAATTATACAGGGCAATAATAATGTATTGTCCGAGTTAATTACGATCGGCGATCAAGTTCGTCAAAAAATACTCAGCGGCAATAAACCTGCGGATATTGAACTCGCGCTGCAAAAAAATGAGGGATATAACAATGTGACGGTAATATCTGCCATAGAAATGGCAAATATAACCTTCAATGCAAAAACAAAGAGCGGCCCTAATGTTGGTGATGCCAATTCGCACACCGACCAATTATTTGATGAGGAAGGGCGTGATCTGGGCACTATGACCGGAAGCGGTTGGAAAATAGCCTCATTGGCGGATGGCAGCGTGGTATCTTGGTATCACGAAACTGCGGAAACGCCGTTAGGAAGAATTGAAACCTCTGGCATCTGGAATTCCAGCGCTATCTGGGCAGGGCAATGGCAATCTCTGTTTGCCGCAGGTGTCAGTGGCGATGTCATGGGGAAAATCGGTGTTCGACAGATATACCAGGATATCCCGCGAGAAAAATACCTGACGTTGATAGTGCTTTTGCCTATCGACCAAATAAAAAGCTTAATTAAAAAATAACATTCACCCTATTTAAATAATCTCGATTGCAAGGGGTAGGTATGCACACGTCTGTCCAATGGGATGTCATTATTATCGGTGCCGGACCAATAGGCCTTTCCACGGCCTGGAATTATGCTCGTGATCACCGCGATCAGAAAGTCCTGGTGCTGGATCAACATCCACTGCTGACGCAATTGGCCGGCACCAGCGGGGAGGAACGCCACTGGCGCTTGCAATACTCGGAACTGGAAATATTCCGTCTCACGCTAGAGGCTGACAAATTATGGCGGCAGTTGGAGCATCAAGCCGACAGAAAGTTGATCCATCGCGTGGGAAGTTTGTGGTTTGGTGATGCAGATGTCTGGACCAATGAAGGGCAGATCCGCCAAACCATGACCTCGATGAATGATATGAATCTGCCGTATGAGCGGCTGACCATGGCAGAGATTGAGCGTCGGTACGGTTTTACCGGTTTGGACAGTAACTACGAAGGCTTTTTGCAGCGGGATGGGGGTGTCATCGATGTCAAAAGCACGCTGACGACTCTGTACTCACTGGCCAGCGAGGCCGGGGTGACGTTTCAGTTCCAGCAAGGGGTTAATACCATCGAACCCGATGCCAGCGGCGTTACGGTGCTGACATCTCAACAGCGCTACCGCGCTCGCAAGGTGTTAGTCGCCAGTGGTCCCGGAAGCAAAAAGCTGCTGCAACAATTGGATATTGAACTGGCACTGTCTACCTTCGAAATGGCATGCATCAGCATGTTGCGTAGCCAACGATTGGAAGCCAATGACCCGTTTTGGTTTGCCTTCCAGGCTCCGGTTGAGAGCGATACCAATCTGTTCTACGGTTTCCCGCCCAACCCTTGGTCGATCAATGGGCTAGACCGGCTTGGCACGGATTTTGAAGTGGATCCTATAACCGAGGAAAACGCACCGAGTTACCAAGCCAACCCACACCATGTGGAACGGGCGCTGGAGTTTGCCCGTCGTCATATGCCCTTCCTGGAGCCCGATCGTCAACACTCGGCGTCAAGTTGTTTGGCTGTCCTGCCCAGCAATCCCTCACGTCAGTTTTATCTCGACAGTGCTCGGGGCCGTTGCCACGGGGGCGAAAACCTGGTGGTTTCGGCGGGCGGTTGGGCATTCAAGTTCACCCCGTTGATGGGACAGATTTGTGCCGATCTGCTGGCTGAACGTGAACCTCGCTGGGATATCAGCGCATTACGTTTCTAACCGGGAGGATGCTATGCAGCAGGTGAACAACCCTGAACAGCAGGTTGCCTTGCTGGGCATGGCCTGTCGTTTTCCTGGGGCCGAAGATATCGATAGCTGGTGGCATAACCTGATCAATGGCGTTGAGTCATTGGTTCGGGTCGATAAGGTGGATATTGCCGCTGATAACGGGCAATACGTGCCCGTCGCGGCCCCCTTGTCTGGTGATGTGACTCGCTTTGACGCGGGTTTCTTTGGCCTGAGCGCTCGCGAGGCGTTACTGATGGATCCGCAGCATCGCTTGTTTCTGGAATGCGCATGGCACGCACTCGAAGATGCCGGCGTGACGCCAGGGGATCTTGTCGATACCGGGCTGTTTGCCGGCTGCAGCAGCTCCGATTATTTACGTCAGGCGCAGCAATCGGCACTGTTTCAGCAGTTGGACCCTTCTGCATTCGAGCAGCAAATTGCCTGCGACAAAGATTACCTCACCAGTCGAGTGGCCTGGCATCTGGGCATCGGGGGGCCGGTGTGCAATGTGCAAGCTGCCTGTGCCACTTCACTGGTGGCGGTTTACGAGGCCGTTCAGGCGTTGCGAAGTGGGCGTTGCCGTTTGGCATTGGCCGGTGCCTGCACGCTGCGGATCCCGCAAAGGGAAGGCTACTTTTCCCAGCAAGGCATGGTGTTTTCAACCGATGGCCATTGCCGGCCTTTTGCTGCGGACGCCAGCGGTACGGTATTCGGCAGCGGCGTTGCCGTGGTGGTCCTGAAGCGCCTGCAGGACGCGCTGACGGACGGCGATGAAATTATCGCCGTGATTCAGGGGGTGGCGATGAATAATGACGGCGCGCGTAAAGTCAGTTTCACCACCACCAGTCTGCACGGTCAGCAACGTCTGTTAAGGCAGGCGATGGACGATGCGCGTCTGGAACCGGAGGATTTTCGCGCCATCGAAGCTCATGGCACAGGAACGCTGGCCGGCGATCCTATTGAGTTTGAAGCACTTAATACCGTTTTCCGTGAACGGACTGACCAACGAGGTTTTTGCGCAATCGGTGCAGTAAAAGCCAATGTCGGTCATTTGGAAACCTGTGCGGGGATGGCAGGGCTGATTAAGGCAGCGCTGCAAATCCGCCATGGGTGGATCACGCCACAAATAAATTTTTCTCGCGCAAATCCGGCGATCCCGCTGAATGATAGCCCATTTGAATTTCTTGGCTCAGCGCAACCCTGGTCAGCAAACGACAGGCGTCATGCCATTGGCGTCAGTGCCTTCGGCATTGGCGGAACCAATGCGCACGTGATACTGACTCGACCACCACAAAGGACCAGGCGGCGTGAAGCCAGTTCGTCACTGATGGCCAACGTGGTGCCGATCAGTGCGCAGTCCGAACAGGCCTGGCACCGTTTGGTCAAACGTTACCTGCAGCTTCCGGCTGCGGCTGACAGTGTTCAACTGGCATGGAGTGCGCAGAGTGGCAGAAAGTCTTTGCGCTACCGCGGCACGCTGCAAATCGATGAAGAGGGCATATTGAGCGTGAAAGAAAACGTTGCAGATATCGGTAAAGGGCGTCTCAACGTGGTTTTCCAGTTCCCCGGTCAGGGCAGCCAGTTTATCGGTATCGCCAGAGAATTGATGACGCAAGATGCGGTATTCCGTGATCTGATGGCCGAAAAGCTGCGCATCCTCAATCAGCATGCGGGGCTGGACATCTCCAGCCTGTTTAACGGCGAGGCGGCACCGGAAACCATCAATAACACTGCCGTTACGCAACCGGCATTGATAGCGGTTGAAATTGCCTTGGCCGAACTGTTGATGCATTACGACATTAAACCCGATTGGGTACTGGGGCACAGCCTCGGCGAAATTGCCGCCGCATGGGCCGCAGGTGCCTTTTCTTCAGAGGCTGCGTTGGTATTTGCGGCCCAACGTGGGCGGCTGATGGCATCGCTTGCGCCGGGCATGATGTTAGCCGTGGAGTTGAGTGCTCAGCAGTGCCAACCCTGGCTCAATGCGGATATTTCACTGGCGGCGGCAAACAGCGAAAACGGTTGTGTGCTCTCGGGCAGTCAAACCGCAGTCAGTGCCTGTGAACAGGCACTGCGCGCAGAAGGTATTCGTTGCAAAGCCTTGGCCGTTTCCCATGCCTTCCATTCGGCCCTGATGGATCCGGCGCTAAACGATTTGGCAGCTATCGCGCCGGAGCCAAACGAGAGCGCACCTGCTGCACGTTATATTTCCGCACTGCTTGGCTCGGAGATTAGCTTGTCGGAAATGGATGCGCATTATTGGGCTCGTCATGCCCGAGAACCTGTGGCCTATCACCTTGCGTTGCAGCAAATTCCGCAGCGAGGCAAAACGTTGTTTATCGAGGTTGGTCCAGGGTCGACACTTACGGCGCTGGCCGCGCAACTTAAGTCGGCAGGGGCTACCACGGCAGTACGCACGTTGCCCCGGCGCGATGAAGCACAAAGTGAAAGTGCGGTTTGGTCGCAGGCATTGCAAAAAATTTGGCGCGCCAGCGTCAACATCAACTGGCAACGGCTGTGGGCATCGCCGCCGTCACGTATCGCGTTACCTATGTATCCCTTTGATCCCACCCAGTGGTGGCTGGGCGAGCATGACCTGCATGGGCCGGACGCCGAGAGAAACGCGACTGCCGCAACGGACAAATCTGATCCCACCATGGAAAGCGTCTGGCGTATCTGGGCCAGCGTCACGGGATTGCGACCCGACTCAAATCACTGTGATTTTTTTGACGCCGGCGGGCAATCGCTGATGGCGCTGCGTCTGATTGCTTTGATCGAGCAGGAGTTTGCTCAGGTTATCAGCATGGCTGACTTCTTACGACGCCCCACACCATGGGGGATAAGGCAACATTTAGAACCGGTTGGAGCAGTTGAGCAAAAATCCAATTAAACAGGATGGCAAATTATGTCAGTAACCAATGCATTGCTGAATACGCGTAATCACTATCAGGTTGAGACGGTTGAGGTTGATGACGAGACTTCATTTACCCTGGCCTATTCATCACAAATAAAGCTGTTGCCGGCCAATGGCGGTATTCGTTGGCGAGCCTATGCTTCGCGCCAACTGCAGGAAGAAGAGGCGATCATGTTGGCCCAGCGCATGTCACTGAAACATGGCCTGTATAACACCGGTTTCAGCGGCGGGAAAATTGTGGTGAACAGTAAACGCTCACCTAAAGAACAGCCTGCCGTGCTGGAAGCGATTGGTGAATTGCTCAATCGCTATGGTGGTACCATGTTTACCGGCTGCGATATTAATACCGGTAACCGGGAAATGGACTATCTGCGCCAGTTTACCCCCTGGATCCTCAATGCGATGGACAGCCCTCAGGTGGATACTTCGGTCGCAACCGGTTATGGCGTCTGGAGCTCAATCAAGAAGGTGTTGATACTCCGCTTAAATCATCTTTCCCGAGCGCGAGTGGCCATCCATGGCATGGGAAAAGTGGGATCCGAGGTCGCAAAACAGTGCCTGCTGTTCGGCTGTGAGGTGGTGGGGTACGACATCAATCCCGCAGCTGTTTTCCCGGACGGTGTCCAACGCGTTACGGAAGATCAACTTTTATGGCAGCCAAGCGATGTGCTTTGCATTGCCTCACTTTCCGGCATTTTAACGTTAGAAAACGTTGAATTGCTGAATACACGTTGGGTGATCAGCAGCGCCAATTCGCCATTTGGCAACCTTCAGGCTGAACAACGCTTATTGGCACGGGGCGTTCATTACTTGCCCGATTATGTCAGTAACGCCGGGGCGGTGATTTGCGACAGCATTGAAATGGCCTTTACCGAGCGATACAACCAGATGAATCAGGAGCAGGTCAATGCCTACGTTCATTCGGTTATCGGCGCCAAAACGGAGGAGCTGCTGCAACGCGCCCATTTGTTGGATTGTGATGTCGGCCGATTGCTGCAACCGATAAAGTCAGCGTTGATGGTGGCGTAAAATCTGGCAGGGTGGTGAAAGCCATCCTGTCTTTAACTTTTATGGATCCAGTGGATAAATGATTATTATAAAAGACGCTTTGCGCAGCCGGATTGAATCTGAATCACAGGGGCGTCGCACGGTGCTATATACCGCCAGCGGGCAACCAAATTATATGTATGTCATGCCACGCTTCACGTTGGATGAGGTGGCTTCAGGCCTGGGGCAGGCGGTGCATCCTGCGTTTGTCGTCAATGGTAAAGAGAAAAGTGAATTTTTTTACGGGTGTTATCCCGGCAGCCTACACCACGGTGAGTTGCTCAGTTTGCCTGATGAGGAACCTGCCAGTTGGCTTGATCTGGCGGCGTTCCGGCAGGCGGCCGCTCGCAATGGCGCAGGCTGGCATCTTGGCACCAATGCGGAATGGGCCGCCTTGATGTTCTGGTGTCGTCATCATCAATGGCTGGAGCAAGGTAATACCGACTATGGCCGATCGGTTCAGAACCACGATCAAATCGGCCGCCGTCTGGATGGCGCGCCCGCAGGGGAGCAGCAGGGGCAGCCGACTACCCTTAGCGCGTCAGGCCCTGCGGCCTGGTACCATGACGGCTCCGTTAACGGTATTGGCGATCTGTGCGGCAACCTGTGGGAATGGCAGCTGGGGCTGAGGCTGATAGCGGGAGAAATCCAAATTTTGCCGGACAATGACGCGGCGATGCCGTGGACTGACGAGACGGAAGCGCGCTGGCGGGCGATAGATCTGGACACCGGTTTGCTGCTACCTCCCGGTGCGGAAAATTCGGCGAAGTTTGACGCATCAACACCGAAACGCGACGGAAATGCCGGAGTGCCGGTGATTAACGCCCGCATCCATAACTTTAACGGCGATCCGCAGGATAATGGCTACCCACCGGGCTTGATGGACGCGGCGTTTGATCAAATTGAACTAAAAGGCGGTGCTGCAGCCCCCAACCTGCTAAAAATTCTTGGCATCATTCCACACCACCGCAGTGAAGATGGCGACCAGGTTTATCTTCGTAACTATGGCGAGCGTATTTTGATGCGGGGTGGGGCCTGGTATTCAAACACCGCCGCCGGGATGCGAACCCTGTGTCTAAGCCATGGACCAAAACATGCCAGTGCGACAGTCGGCGCCCGACCGGTCTGGTGTTTGTAGAACTCGCGACA
Organism: Serratia sp. OS31; assembly: GCF_014164835.1. Classification (NCBI taxonomy): domain Bacteria; kingdom Pseudomonadati; phylum Pseudomonadota; class Gammaproteobacteria; order Enterobacterales; family Yersiniaceae; genus Serratia; species Serratia sp. OS31. The sequence goes on from NZ_JACJFQ010000035.1 coordinate 47,727, forward strand.
GAGTTCGAGCAGGATAAAAACCAACCCGCGCTTACCGGCGCGGGTTGGTTTATGCAGCAGGGTTTATGATTTCGCGTCACCGATATCCATCGGCCTTTGTTTACGAAGCAGGTGCAGCAGCAATGACACACGCCGCTCTGTCCGTTCCGGCGTGTCCGGTGGCAAGTTATAGCGCAGAGTGTAACGCTCATTTTTTTCATTGAAGAAATCGATCACAAGTACCGGGACCGAAGCACCCACCACTTTTCGATAGTTCAATGAGATGCCTGACAGCCTTCTATTCATTGAAACATCCATTTTCCATCAGCTCACAACCAGAGGACGACGGGTAGACATGGCGATGCGGCCGATGCCAAAACTGAGCGCTGCGCCCAGCAGCAGGATCAACAATGAACCCCATGCCGCGCGTGATACCTGTTTGGCCGCCACTTCTGCCGCTTCGCGGGCTTTTTGCTCGGCCTGCGCCTTAAGCTGCTCGACCTTTTGAACGGCCTGCTGATAAGCCTGGGCATAGTTGTCTACGATCTGGGTCGCTTCTGCACGGCTCTTGCCTGTACGGGCCGCCACGATATTCACCAGCGCATCCTTATCTGCCGCATTCAGGGTTGGTTCACCGGATTGCTTGACGCGTTCAAACCATTGCTTGAGCTCTGCCGCCGCCTGGGTTGGGTCAGTGGCTGCATCCGTAGCGGTTTGCTTACCATCAGCAGTGACGTTATCGCTCTTTTGTTCCAGCTTGGACGGGTCCAGTTCGGCCTTGCCGGTTTGCTTAAGAGTGGTGGTTAACTGGTTTTCCAAATTCCCCCAGTCCAGGCTGATGCCATTCTTGTCCAACTGCTGTTTGACGTTTTCGCCAATGCCCGGCGCTGCGGCCGCAATACCGTTGCCAGCCAGAGAGAGCCCCTTGCCGACGGCGGTACCGGCCAGACCGACCACGCCGCTCGCGACCGAAATCACCAGCCAGGTTGTCAGTAATGTGGTCACTGCCCAGCTCAACAGACCATGCAAACCGCCACGGTTTGGCGCCGTTCTGCCGGCGACAAATGCACCAGCCGCCAGCGAGACCAGGGTAGTGACAAACAACCAGATCCCGGTGCCCATGCCAAAGCCACTAAGAGGATTGCCCTCATGCAGCGGATCCACGGGCGAAGCGCCGATGGCCGTGCCCAGCACGCTAAGTATCAGATAGGTCACCAACGCCATGGCACTCCCGGCCAATACCGAACCCCATGAAACGTGAAACGCAAAGCGATTGGATTCATAGACAGTGGTCATTGTTATTCCTTATATTGACTAAACAAGTGGTTGTACGCACAGCACAGGGCCGCGCCGACAGAATCAGTCTGCCGCTTGGCACCACTGACCGTCCCGGTTCATTTGCACCGATAAAGCTAGTGCATTCACACCCCGCGAATGCACCTGTTACGCACTATGCTGTTGGGAACAGCGCCACTATTTGGCACTGCGATCGCCGTCAGGCGGCCAGGCCACTTCGTCTTTTGGAGAAAACATGAGTCAGTCCATCCTTGCCAACGAAACTAACCGTAGCCAGCTACAACAGATCATCTCAGGGTTGTCCGAAGGGGTGATCCTGGCCGAGGTCGACCAGACCATTCTGTGGGCTAACGAGGCGGCACTGAGCATGCATGGGCTGAGTAAACTGAGTCAATTGGGGGCGACTGGTCGTGAGTATGGCGAGCGCTTTGCCTTGCGTTATCGCAACAATCACCCTTTGACGCCGGAACAGTATCCGATTAACCGGGTCGCCAACGGTGAAACCTTCAGCGACGTGCTGGTCGAGGTTCGGCCGGTCAATGAATCGGAATACCTGTGGGTTCACCGTTTACGCAGCCTGGTGATCACCGATGGTCAAGGGCAGCCTGAATTGCTGGTTTTGATCCTGAGCGACGCCACCGAGTGGGCCAGTGCCGAGCAGCGCTTCGAAAAGACCTTCAACGCCAACCCGGCACCGGCGGTGATCTGTAGCCTGAGCGACCTGCGCTATATCAAAGTCAATCAGGGGTTCCTCGATATGACGGGCTACACTCGCGATCAGGTGATGGGCACTTCGGTGTATGCGCTGGATGTTCTGGAACAGGCGGAACGCAAGGAGCAGGCGGTGCAATTGCTGAGCGAAGGGGCGACCATTCCGCAGATGCAGGCCGAACTGAAACTGCCGGCCGGCGGAACCAAGCTGGTGATCGTCGCCGGCCAGCCGCTGGACATCAATGAAGAAGATTGCATGCTGTTTACCTTTACCGATCTCGAACCTCGTCGCAAGGCAGAGTCGGCGTTGCGCGAGAGTGAAGAGCGATTTGCCAAGTCCTTTCGTCTAAGTCCGGTGCCCACGCTGGTGTGCACGGCGGACAAGCAGCGGGTGCTGGATGTCAATGAAGCCTTTATGAAGACCACCGGCTACGCCGCCGAGGAGTTAATCGGCAAGACGGTCGAAGAGATCAATGTTATCGATGGGCAAGGGGAATGCCGGCGCTTGTTTGCCACGTTGGAAAAAAACGGCAACGTCGAGAATCAGGATGTCAAAATACGCAAAAAGGGCAATGAAATCATAGACTGCGTGGCGTCAGCGGATGCCGTGAGCCTTCAGGATGCCCGCTGTTATCTCCTGGTATTGATGGATATTACCGAACGCAAACGTTCTGAGCTTGATCTGGTGGCTGCCATCGAAGAAGTGATGCAAGACGCTTCCTGGTTCAGCCAGACATTGCTCGAAAAACTGGCCAATGTAAAAAGTATCAATAAGCCTAACCTGGCGGGTTTTTCCTTCACCGATCTTACCGCCCGCGAGCGCGACGTATTGGGGTTGATTTGTGAGGGGCTGCCGGACAAAAAGATCGCCGCGCGCCTCAATCTTGCCCCGAATACGGTGCGTAATCATGTGGCTACGGTCTATTCCAAACTCGATGTCCACAGCCGTAGCGAAGCCATCGTCTGGGCCAGAGAGCGGGGGCTGTTTGCCGGTGAACGATCGTCCAAAAATGGAAAGTAGGGTGCAAATGCACTGGTCAATCCCCTGCAAATTGACCTTATGAGCGGTTCGTCAACGGCTTACTATCGAGAGACAAGGCAGGCATTTGCACCAGGCAAGTGCCGAAACAAACCTCACACAGGAGTGCAGAATGAACAGCGATAAAATCAACGGCGTGATGGATAAAGTGGTAGGCAAGGCGCAGGAAGTGGCCGGTGATGTTACCGGCGATGAGCGTTTGCAGGCTGAGGGATCTACCCGCTATGTTGCCGGTGCGTTACAAGAAAAATATGGCGATGCTGTCAGCTGCGTCAGCGATCTGGTCAAGAAGAAACCCCTCACTACGGTAGCGATTTTTGCCGGCGTGAGCCTGTTGGCGGGCCTGCTGCTACGTCGCCGCTAAAGCTTTTGATTGACTGACCACCGCAACTAAACCAGTGCCTGACTCGCCCGCACCCTGCGGGCGAATGCTTTCCCCGCACCGCTGCACATTGTATTTTGTGACAAAAAAGCCTCTTTTACTCCCCTTCGTTTTTTGCGTCTGAGCCATAGGTTCTATATATTTATTAACAGGCACTGAATAAAGATGCGAATATCAGCCCGCATTGTGCATCAGTGGCCAGTTTAATCAGTTTGCAAAGATGTTGACGGAACATGTGCTTTCGGGAGCAGAGTAAAGGTCAGTGAGGAACCTATTGCCTCTTGATGTTGCAACCGAGCAGACAACGACTCACAG
>NZ_JACJFQ010000036.1:0-49968 GCF_014164835.1 Serratia sp. OS31
CAACAACGAACGCATCAAGGTAAAACTAAACGGTCTAAGCCCGGTACAGTACCGGACTCAGGCCATGTTAGCCGCCACGCAAAGTGTCCAATAAATGGGGTTCACTTCACGAAGGCGGTTTCTTGCAACGCGTGACAGCACTCAGCAATAGCCGTAGTTCATCAGGCGCTGGTAGCGGCGGTTAAGCAGCTCTTCGGTGTTCAGGCCGTCGAGATCTTTCAGATCGGCCAGCAGCTGCGCTTTCAACGCTTCCGCCATCGCCGGCACATCGCGGTGAGCAGAGCCCAGCGGTTCCGGGATCACCGAGTCGATCAGCTTCAGCTCTTTCAGGCGCGGTGCGGTAATGCCCATGGCTTCTGCGGCAATAGGCGCTTTGTCGGCGCTTTTCCACAGAATGGAAGCACAACCTTCCGGTGAGATCACCGAATAGGTGCTGTACTGCAGCATGTTCACTTTGTCGCCCACACCAATGGCCAATGCACCACCGGAACCGCCTTCGCCGATCACCGTACAGATCACCGGAATTTTCAGGCGAGACATTTCACGCAGGTTATGGGCAATCGCTTCTGACTGGCCACGCTCTTCCGCGCCCACGCCCGGATAGGCGCCAGGGGTGTCGATGAAAGTGATCAGCGGCATCTTGAAGCGAGAAGCCATTTCCATCAGGCGCAGCGCTTTGCGATAGCCTTCCGGTGCCGGCATGCCGAAGTTACGGCGGATTTTCTCTTTGGTCTCGCGGCCTTTCTGATGCCCGATGATCATCACCGGACGGCCATCCAGGCGCGCAATACCACCGACAATCGCTTTGTCATCGGCATAGGTGCGATCACCCGCCAGCTCTTCGAAATCGGTAAAGATGTGTTTGATATAATCCAGGGTATAAGGACGGCGCGGGTGGCGTGCCAATTGGGCAACTTGCCAGGCCCCAAGATCGGAAAAAATCTTGCGCGTCAGCTCAACGCTCTTTTCACGAAGGCGCTGAACCTCTTCGTCCAGATTAATATCTAATTTTTCGTCTTGACGGCTGACTGCAGTCAGCGAGTCAATTTTCGCTTCCAGCTCTGCAATCGGCTGTTCAAAATCAAGAAAATTCAGACTCATAGCATTCCTATTTTAGTCAAATTCCAGTTCCACCTGCTCATTACCTACCAAAGTCCGCAAATCTATCAATAAGCGGTCGGTGGGCGTCACGCGCCAGGTTGCGCCAAAACGCAGCTTGGCCCGCGCATCTTCCCGTTGATAGTAAAGATGCACTGGAATCGTCCCCGAGCGATGGGGTTCCAAAGACTGACGGAGACGGTTCAAAAGCTGGTCATCAATTTGCCTGTCCGTCAGCGAGATAGCAAGTCCGCGAGCGTATTTTTCACGGGCTTCACTGATATCCATTAGCTCACGGGCGGTCATTTTAAGCCCGCCGCTAAAGTCATCAAAGCTGACCTGTCCACTGGCGATCAGGATACGGTCTTTTTCCAATAAATGCTGGTATTTTTCTAACGCATCGGTGAATAACATCACCTCCAGACGGCCAGAGCGGTCATCCAGAGTACAGATCCCGATGCGGTTACCGCGCTTGGTGACCATAACCCGCGAGGCGATCACCAGCCCAACGGCGGTGGTCATTTTGCCCCGATCCGTCGGGTGCATATCTTTCAAACGCTGGCCACCGGCGTAGCGTTCGATCTCCTTAAGGTACTGGGTGATCGGGTGTCCGGTGAGGTACAACCCCAGCGTTTCCCGTTCACCGTCCAGTACCACCTGCTCCTGCCAGCGGGGCACGTTGGCGTAGGATTGCTCCACTTGCTCCGGCGCTTCCGCCAGTACGCCAAACATGTCCACCTGGCCGATCGCTTCGGCTTTGGCATGCTGATCAGCCGCTTTCAACGCATCGGGCAATGAGTTCATCAATGCGGCGCGGTGCGGCCCAAGGCGGTCGAACGCCCCGGACATGATCAGCTTTTCCAGAATGCGGCGGTTAATTTTTTTGATGTCAGAGCGCGCGCACAGATCAAACAGGTCTTTAAAGTAGCCCTGCTCACCGCTGTTACGCGCTTCCAGAATGGCTTCAATCGGCCCTTCCCCAACGCCTTTAATAGCGCCGATACCGTAAACGATCTCACCTTCATCGTTAACGTGGAAATGGTACTGACCGCTGTTGATGTCCGGCGGCAGGATTTTCAGCCCCATGCGCCAGCACTCATCCACCAGCCCCACCACCTTATCGGTGTTGTCCATATCGGCGGTCATCACCGCCGCCATAAACTCGGCCGGGTAGTGTGCCTTCAACCACAGCGTCTGGTAGGACACCAGCGCATAGGCGGCGGAGTGTGACTTGTTGAAGCCATAACCGGCGAATTTCTCCACCAGATCGAAGATTTTTACCGACAGTTCGCCGTCGATGCCGCGTGCTTTTGCCCCATCCTCGAAACCGCCGCGCTGCTTGGCCATTTCAACCGGGTTCTTTTTACCCATCGCACGGCGCAGCATGTCCGCGCCACCCAGCGAATACCCGGCCAGGACCTGGGCAATCTGCATAACCTGTTCTTGATACAGGATAATGCCGTAGGTCGGCTCCAGCACCGGCTTGAGCGACTCATGCTGCCACTGGATATCCGGGTAGGAAATTTCTTCACGGCCGTGCTTACGGTCGATAAAGTTATCCACCATGCCTGACTGCAGAGGCCCAGGGCGGAACAGCGCCACCAGTGCGATCATGTCTTCGAAACAGTCGGGCTTCAGACGTTTGATCAAATCCTTCATGCCGCGCGATTCAAGCTGGAAGACCGCAGTGGTCTCCGAACGCTGCAGCATATCGAAGCTTTTCTTGTCTTCGAGCGGGATGGCGGCGATATCAATCGGCTCCAGCCCGGTTTTGGCGCGCCGGGCGTTGATCATCTCCAACGCCCAGTCGATGATGGTCAGGGTACGCAGGCCGAGGAAGTCGAACTTCACCAGCCCTGCATATTCCACGTCGTTCTTGTCGAACTGGGTAACCGGATGCTGCCCCTCGGCGTCACAATAGATCGGCGCGAAGTCAGTGATTTTGGTCGGCGCGATCACCACGCCCCCGGCGTGCTTACCGGCGTTACGCGTTACCCCTTCCAGCTTGCGCGCCATGTCGATCAGCGCCTTAACTTCCTCATCGGCCTCGTAAATTTCCGGCAGTTGGGGTTCGGCGGCAAAGGCTTTTTCCAGCGTCATGCCCGGATCGGGCGGCACCAGTTTGGAGATGCGGTCGACGAAGCCATAGGGGTGGCCCAGCACGCGGCCTACGTCGCGAATAACCGCTTTCGCCGCCATGGTACCGAAGGTGATGATTTGCGATACCGCCTGACGACCGTACATGTCCGCCACGTGCTCAATCACCAGATCGCGTTTTTCCATGCAGAAGTCGACGTCAAAGTCGGGCATCGAAACACGTTCCGGGTTCAGGAAACGTTCAAACAGCAGGTCAAACTCCAACGGGTCAAGATCGGTGATTTTCAGTGCATAGGCTACTAACGAACCGGCACCAGAACCACGCCCCGGGCCTACCGGTACGTTGTTATCCTTCGACCACTGGATGAATTCCATCACGATCAGGAAGTAACCCGGGAAGCCCATCTGGTTGATCACGTTCAGTTCAATATCCAGACGTTCATCGTATTCAGGGCGACGTTGAGCGCGTACTTCCGGGTCGGGGAACAGGAACTCCAGGCGTTCTTCCAGCCCTTCCTTCGACTTGAGGATCAGGAAGTCTTCGGTGCTCATATCACCGGTCGGGAACTGCGGCAGGAAATACTCGCCGAGGCGAATCGTCACGTTACAACGCTTGGCGATCTCTACGCTGTTGAGCAACGCTTCCGGGATGTCGGCAAACAGCTCGCACATCTCATCTTCGTTGCGCATGTATTGTTGCGCCGTATAGTTGCGTGGACGCTTGGGATCGTCCAGCGTGAAACCATCATGAATGGCGACGCGAATTTCGTGGGCGTCAAAGTCGTCCTCGACCAGAAAGCGCACATCGTTAGTGGCCACCACCGGCAATCCGCGTTCGGTGGCCAGCGCCACTGCGGCGTGCAGATAGTTTTCTTCGTCCGGCCGACCGGTGCGGATCAGTTCGAGGTAATAACTGTCCGGGAAGTATTGCTGATAGAAATCCAGGCACTGCTCCACCTGCGGCTGGTTGCCGCGCAGCAGAAACTTGCCGACGTCCCCCTGGCGCGCGCCAGAAAGCAAAATCAGCCCTTCACGGTGCTCAATCAACCAGTCGCGATCAATGGTCGGGCCGGCGGCACCGTAACCACGCTGATAAGCGCGGGAAATCAGCAACGTCAGGTTTTGGTAGCCTTCGTTATTGGCGGCCAGCACGGTGAGCTGCGCCAGCTCATCGCCCAGCACTTCGCTTTGCACATGAAAATCCGCGCCGATGATCGGTTTGATCCCGGCGCCGTGCGCGCTGCCATAGAACTTCACCAGACCACACAGGTTGGTAAAGTCGGTAATTGCCAAAGCAGGCATGGCTAACGCGGCGGCTCTCTTCACCAACGGCCCGATCTTGGCTAATCCATCAATCATGGAGTAGTCGCTATGAACGCGCAGGTGAATAAAACGAGGTTCGGCCATATCCAGATACCTGAATCTAGGGGCTCAGCGGACTGAACCCGGGTTAACGCTATCGCTTGTCTGGCCCGGATAACCAGGCCTGCAGATTACAGCCCCAGCGCCCTTCTTACCGGGGCAAAACTGCGGCGGTGATGCTCGGTCGCACCCAGCGCGGCCAGCCGCTCCAGATGGAAGGCGGTCGGGTAGCCCTTATGCTGCGCAAAACCGTAGTCGGGGAACACAAGATCCAATTCGGCCATTTCGCGGTCACGCGTTACCTTAGCCAGAATGGATGCCGCGCTGATTTCCGCCACGCGGCTGTCTCCCTTCACCACCGCCTGTGAACGCATCGGCAATTTCGGGCAGCGGTTACCGTCGATCAATACCATGTCCGGTGCGATATGCAACCCGGCAACCGCACGCTGCATCGCCAGCATAGTGGCATGCAGAATGTTAAGTTGGTCGATCTCTTCTGGCTCAGCGCGGCCCAGGCTCCAGGACAGCGCTTTCTCGACGATTTCGTCATACAGCGCCAGGCGGCGCTTTTCACTGAGCTTTTTCGAGTCCGCCAGGCCCACGATCGGCCGGGCGGGATCGAGGATCACCGCAGCGGTAACCACTGCGCCAACCAAAGGGCCACGCCCCACTTCGTCCACGCCGGCAATCAGCGTGGCGACAGGATAGATGAAAGGTTCAATCATGCTTTTGCCAGCTCCAACACAGCCTGAGCGGCCTGTTCATCAGCACCGCAACGGATGCTTTGGTGCAAAGTAAGGAAGGTTTGTTTCAGTTCGTCGGTTTGCGGGCCGTCTTCCAGCAGCGGCATCACCGCCGCCGCCAGCTTGTCCGGCACGCAGTCATGCTGCAGCAGTTCGGTGACGATTTCACGGCCTGCCAACAGATTGGGCAGCGAGACATACGGCGTCTTCACTAACCGCTGCGCCAGCCAGAAGGTAAAGGGTTTCATACGGTAGCCCACCACCATCGGACATTTGGCCAGCATGCACTCCAGCGCGGCGGTGCCTGAAGCCAGTAATGCCGCATCGCTGGCAACCATCGCCTCACGCCCTTGACCGTTCAGCAGATGCACCCGCAGCTCGGGCGCCACTTCAGCTTTGATCCGCTCAAACTGTTCGCGACGTTTGGCGTTAACCAGCGGCACCACCAGCTCAAGGTCGGGATAACGGGTACGCAGCAACTGCGCCGTTTTCAGGAAGTCGGCGCTCAGCATCTCAACTTCTGCGCTGCGGCTGCCCGGCAACAGGGCCAGACAACGTGCATCGGGTGCGATACCCAGCGTAGCGCGCGCAGCCAATTTGTCCGCCTGCAGCGGCATGGCATCAGCCATGGTGTGGCCGATAAACCGGCAGGGAACGTTAAAACGATCGTAAAACGCTTTTTCGAAAGGGAGAAACGCCAGCACCAGATCGGTGGCTTTGCCAATTTTGAAAACGCGCTTTTGACGCCAGGCCCAGACGGACGGGCTGACATAGTGAATGGTGCGAATGCCGCGTTGTTTCAGACGGCCTTCCAGGGTGATATTGAAGTCAGGCGCGTCGATACCCACAAACACGTCCGGCTTCAGTTCGCTGAACCGGCGGGTAAGATCCTTGCGGATCTTTAACAGGCGTGGCAGGCGCTCAAGCACCTCCACCACGCCCATTACCGCCAGCTCTTCCATTTCGTACCAGGTTTCACAGCCTTCAGCCTGCATCAGCGGGCCGGCGACGCCAACAAAACGCGCGTCGGGGACTTGCGCCTTAAGCGCGCGGATCAATCCGGCGCCAAGAATATCACCGGAAGTTTCTCCGGCGACCAATCCGATAGTCAATGGGCGATTTTGCATAGGTCAGCGAATGATACCGCGGGTTGAGCGGCCAAAGAAATCCAGGAACTGCTGCACCACCGGCTGCTCTTTTGCCAGGGTTTCGATTTCTGTTTTCGCTTCATCCAGCGTTTTCTCGCTGCGATAAAGGATCTTGTAGGCGTTACGGATTGCCTGCATTTGATCTTTATCGAAACCACGACGTTTCAGGCCCACGGCGTTAACGCCGAATGGCGTGGCGTGGTTACCCTGCGCGATGACAAAAGGAGGCACGTCTTGGGCAACACCGGAACAACCGCCCACCATCACGTGGGTGCCGATGATGCAGAACTGGTGGATAGCCGTCATGCCACCAATAATGGCATGGTCGTCAATTTCCACATGCCCGGCAAGCGTAGCATTGTTCGCCAAGATACAGAAATTACCCACCACACAGTCGTGCGCAACGTGCACGTTAACCATCAGCAGGTTGTCATTACCTACCTTGGTCAACCCTGTGCCCTGCGCTGTGCCGCGATGAATGGTCACGCTTTCGCGAATGCGATTGCGATCGCCAATCTCGACACGCGTAGGTTCGCCCGCGTATTTCAGATCCTGATTCACTTCACCAATAGAGGCGAATTGATAGATCTGGTTATCGCGACCGATTTTGGTCAGACCATTCACCACAATGTGGGACTTCAGTACCGTGCCTTCGCCGATTTCCACCTGGGAGCCGACGTAACAGAAGGGACCGATGTGCGCGCCAGCGCCGATAACGGCACCTTCTTCGATAATCGCGCTAGGATGGATAAAGGCGGTTTTGTCGATCACGGATTAAGCCTCCCGGCTGCGCGCACACATCATGGTTGCTTCGCAGACAATTTTGCCGTCGACGGTTGCCACGCCTTTAAAGCGCGTCAGACCACGACGTGTTTTCTCAAAGGTGACTTCCATGATCATCTGATCACCAGGCACTACCGGGCGTTTGAAACGGGCTTCATCGATACCGGCGAAGTAATACAGCTCGCCCGGTTCCAGTTTGCCGACGCTTTTGAACGCCAAAATACCGGTGGCCTGCGCCATGGCTTCCAGAATCAATACGCCTGGAAAAATCGGCTTACCAGGGAAGTGTCCCTGGAAAAACGGCTCATTTACAGATACGTTCTTCACCGCACGCAGGAATTTGTGCTCCTCAAACTCGAGGACGCGATCAACCAGCAAGAACGGGTAACGGTGAGGAAGCAACTCTAAAATTTCTGCAATATCCAGAGTATGAGTGTCAGTAGTCAAAATACTCTTCCTGTCTCTAAAAACTGATGGCATCAACAACACGGCCTGCGCTGACCCCAAAAGGAGATCATCATGCAGGCCGCAAATTAACAACTCTTTGCGCTTTTGGTCTCATGACCAACGCGTTTCGTTTTGTACCCAGTCAGGCGGGCGGTAGTGATTAGTCCTTTCCGACTTTTCGTTCGACAGCTTTTAAGCGCTTGCTAATCTCATCGATATTCATCACCAACGCAGCGGTTTTACGCCAAACTTTGTTGGGTTGTAACGGAATGCCCGAAGAGTATACCCCAGGTTCGGTGATTGGTCGCATAACCATTCCCATTCCGGTGACAACAACCTTGTCGGCGATCTCCATGTGACCATTGATCACGCTGGCTCCACCGATCTGGCAGTAGCGGCCGATTTTCAGGCTGCCCGCCATGATAACACCGCCGGCAACGGCAGTATTGTCGCCAATCACAACGTTATGTGCAATCTGACATTGGTTGTCGATGATAACACCATTCCCGATCTGGGTGTTATCCAACGCGCCGCGGTCAATGGTGGTGCAAGCGCCGATTTCGACGCGATCGCCGATAATCACCGTGCCCAACTGAGGAATTTTAATCCAGTTGCCGCGTTCGTTGGCATAGCCGAAACCATCAGCACCAATCACGGTGCCCGATTGGATCAGACAGTGCTGACCGATCTCGACTTCATGATAAATCGTTACGTTCGCCCACAGACGCGTACCTGCGCCAATGCGTGCACGTTTGCCGATAAAACAGCCCGGGCCGATAACCACGTTATCGCCAAGTATGGCACCCGACTCGATCACCGCATTCGCACCGATGGCAACATGCTGCCCCAAAGTGGCTTCAGGTGAGATTACTGCGCTAGGGGCAATATCCTGGGCCGGAGACGGGGTGGTGTCCATCAGTTGCGCCATGCGCGCGTAGGTCAGGTAAGGGTTTTTAACCACCAGCGCCGCAGAACGGCAGTGTGGTAAATCCGCCTCGGTAAGCACCACTGCGCTTGCCTGGCAGGAAGCCAGCTGCTCTTGATAGCGGCTGTTTGACAAAAACGTGATTTGGCCAGCCTGTGCCGAATGCATAGAAGCAATGCCGGTGATGACGAGATCGCCATCACCGTGCAATTGTGCATCCAACTGCTGCGCTAAATCAGCCAGTCGAATAGAAGGCATGTTGTTATTTAACCTGTTTCAGCACGTCAGCAGTGATGTCTTTAGAAGAACCTGCGTAGGCAACGGCGTTAGCATCGATCACTACGTCGTAGCCTTCTTTGCTGGCAACAGATTTCACAGCGTCCTGAATACGGCTCAGGATTTTGTTACGCTCTTCCATCTGGCGGCGACGGTTGTCCTGCTCAAAAGCCTGAGCTTTCTGAGAGAACTGCTCGCGCTGTGCCATCACGTCTTTTTCGAGCTTGCTGCGATCGCTGGCTTTCATGGTAGCGCCATCACGCTGCAGACGTTGCATTTTGGTCTGAAGGCTACGCTCCATGTTCTGAAGCTCACCCGCACGGCCTTTGAACTCGTTTTCCAGCTGTTTAGCTACGGTTTCACGAGCCGGCAACTGTTGGAAAATGCTGGAGACGTTAACTACAGCGATCTTATCTGCTGCCTGAACGCCAGCTGAAGCAGCCATTGCTAAACCGAGGCCTGCGGCACACAACCACTTTTTCACTATAAACTCCTTACCATCACCCATTTGTGCCATATGACACTTGAAGTACACAATCTGCCAGACTTATCCCGCAAAACAATGAGAATCATCTCTGTGTTCCGGCGGGCGCCTGGCATTTGCGATTCTTAATAACTGCTTATGCCCAGAAGCTCGACCCGTTACCAGGTCTTACCAATGTTAAATTGGAACTGTTCGGACTTGTCGCCTTCGTATTTCTTGATCGGGTTGGCATAAGAGAACACCAATGGCCCCAAAGGTGACATCCACTGCAAGGCGATACCGGCAGAAACGCGGATATTGCTCGCTTTACTGTAGTCCGGAATATCGTACATGCTGGTCTGAGAATTCTGCCAGTTGGTATCCCATACGGTACCCGCATCCATGAACAGGGAAGTACGCACTGAGTTGGCGTATTTCTCGCTGATGAATGGCGTTGGCGTAATCAGCTCCATACTGGCGACGGCCATAGCGTTACCGCCGACCGCATCGTCCGAATTACAAATCGTTGCGCCATTGCTGCAGCTATACGAGTTGGAATTGTAGTACGCCGCTTTTGGACCGATGGTGTTCGAACCGAAACCACGCACGGTGCTGGAGCCGCCGGCGTAGAAGTTCTCGTAGAACGGCATTTCTTTGCCGCCCAGACCATCTGCATAACCCAGACGACCACGACCCAACAGCACCCAGGTGCGATCGTCGTTGATTGGGACGTATTGCACACTGTCCAGCGTCAGCTTGTAGTATTCGTTATCCGACCCCGGAATGGTCACTTTACCATTCAGCGTAGTGCGGTTACCCGAAGTTGGGAAATAACCACGGTCCAGGTTGTTGTAGGTCCAACCCAGGTTCAGCGTGAAGTCATCCGCAGAGTAGCTGGCGCGGTCGGTCTTGTTCGGATCCAGACCCATCGAGTCCAGATAACGCCACATGGCAACCTGCGGCTGCATGTTGGACAGGCCGTTATGCACGTAACCCAAACCGGTACGCAACGAGTTGTTTTCGTTGATTGGGAAGCCCAGGGTGCCGTCTATACCGTAACTCTTGTTGGTATAGTCGGACAGGTCCGCATCGTCCGCTTTAAAGTCGTTGTAGAAGATACGCCCGCCCAAACTCACACCGTCAACGGTGAAGTACGGGTTGGTAACCGACAGCTCGGTGTAGGTCTGGTAGTCGTTCTTGGTGCCGCTGATACCGACGGAGTAGCCGGTACCCAGCCAGTTGTCCTGCTGGACCCCCGCCTGGAAGCTCACGCCGCTCTCGGTGCCGTAGCCGACGCCGAAGTTGAAGGTACCGGTGTTACGCTCTTTCACTTTGTAAGTGACGTCTACCTGATCCGCAGTGCCAGGCACGCGCTGGGTTTCCACATCTACCGTTTCAAAATAGCCCAAACGGTTCAGACGTTCTTTACCCTGCTCGACCTGAGCGTTGCCCAGCCACGCACCTTCCATCTGACGCATTTCACGGCGCAGTACGGAGTCTTTACTGGTGTCGTTGCCTTCGAACTTGATGCGACGCACATAGAAACGGTTGCCCGCATCGATGTTTACGTGCAGCTTCACGGTTTTATCCGCGTCGTTGATTTCAGGCTGAGTAGATACACGCGGGTAGGCATAACCATAACGGCCCAACATCGTTTTGATGTTATCTTCCATTTTGGTGACTTTGCTGCCGTTATACAGTTCACCCGGTTCAATCTTGGTCAACTGGGCGACTTCCGCCGAGTGGCCGGCCAGATTGCCGTTCACCATCACGCCGGTGAGCTTGTACTGCTCGCCTTCAGTGATGTTGATGGTGATGTAGATGCCTTTTTTGTCCGGCGTCAGGCTGACCTGAGTCGAATCGATATTAAAGCGCGCGTAGCCGCGATCCAGATAGAAGCTGCGCAGGGTTTCAAGGTCACCCGCCAGCTTTTGTTTCTGGTATTTGCGATCGCCAACCAGGTTCCACCACGGCACTTCATCACGCAGTTGGAAGCGTGAAATCAGCTCATCGTTAGTGAAGGCATGGTTGCCGACAATGTTGATTTGTTGAATCTTGGCGGAAACCCCTTCCGTGAACACCAGTTTCAGGTCGACACGGTTACGCGGCAACGGCGTGACAACGGCTTTCACCGAGGCGCTGTATTTACCGACGCTGTAATAGAAGTCTTCCAGCCCTTTTTCAATGCTGGATATCGTGGTGCGGTCGAGCGCTTCGCCAACCCGAACGCCAGAGGCCTCCAGGTTTTGCTTGAGCATGTCATCCTTCACCGACTTGTTGCCGGAGAAAGTGATGCTGGCAATGGTAGGGCGTTCCTTAACCTGAACAATCAGCGTATTACCATCGCGCAGCACGCGAACGTCCTCGAAGTTGCCAGTGGCAAACAAGGCACGGATGGTATTACTGATATCATCGTCAGAGACGGTATCGCCTACGCGAACCGGCATGTTGAGTAACGCCGCACCGACGGCGACTCGCTGCAGGCCTTCGAAATGAATATCTTTCACTACGAACCCGTCTGCACCGTATACGGTGGCGCTGCCAAACAGCAGCGACGCTATGAGCAACTTTTTCATCGCCATCGTTGTTATGCGTTCTTCCTAACCTATCCCCGCCCCTAAAGGCGAGAAAAATCATTGAAAAGTGCAAGACCCATTAAAAGCACCAACACGATCGAACCTATGCGGTAACTGTAGTCCTGTACTCGCTCGGAAACCGGCCCACCCTTCAGCTTTTCTATCGCCAGGAAGAGGAGATGCCCACCATCTAACACCGGTAATGGGAACAGGTTGATGATGCCCAGGTTGACACTGATCAACGCCAGGAACATCAAATAATACACTAACCCGACCCCGGCTGACGCCCCTGCTCCCTGTGCAATCGAAATCGGGCCACTCAGGTTGTTCAGCTTCACATCACCGGTTATTAATTTACCCAGCATTTTGACCGTAAGGCTCATCAGCTGCCAGGTCTTGTCCCCAGCCTGATACAGCGCCGGGAAAGGTCCATACTGGCGAATCGTTTTGTACTCGTCCGGCAGCGGCAACACCTTCGGAATGATGCCTGCAAAACCCACCGATTTGTCTTTTCCCACCGGCTTTGTATCCGGTATCAGCGTCAAAGACAAGGGGGCGCCGTTTCTTTCAACCTCTAAAACCAGCGGTTGCCCAGGGCCGTTGTGGATCCGTTTAACCAACGTTTGCCAACGACCCAATAGCTGACCGTCGACTTTAACGATCCTGTCCCCCGCTTGCAAACCCGCCTTTTGTGCCGCCGACCCCGGCTGCACTTCGGCAAGGACAGATTCTATCTGTGGGCCGCGCGGAATAATACCCAGCGCAACCACGGGATCCTGTTTGTCCGGCTCAAAATTCCACTGGCGCAAATCCAGAGTTTTGGTCACCACCTGAGAAGAGCCAAACGGCGCAATACCCACTTCGGTTTCCGCGTCGCCGATCTTCGCCACCAGCGCCAGACGAACTGATTCCCAATCAGGCGTTTCGATGCCATCAACGGACTTAAGTTCCATTCCAGGCGAAATTTCAGCGTGGGCGGCTATCGACTGTGGGGATATTTCACCAATTACCGGGCGGAAGCTGGGAACGCCGATAATAAAGACCAGCCAGTAAGCAAGGATAGCAAACAGGAAGTTGGCGATAGGGCCGGCACTGACGATAGCGGCGCGTTGCCACACGGTTTTGTTGTTAAATGCCTGATGGCGGAATTCCGGCGCAACCGAATCAACCCGCTCATCGAGCATCTTCACGTAGCCGCCCAGCGGGATCAGGGCAATCACGTACTCCGTCCCCTGGCGGTCAGTACGGCGCCATAAGGCGCGACCAAAACCGATGGAAAAGCGTTCTACACGGACGCCGCAACGACGAGCGACCCAAAAGTGCCCGAACTCGTGCACGGTGATCAAAACACCGAGTGCAATAAGAAATGCGACTAAGTTCCAGAGCACGCTACCCATAATCCCTTCACTCCCCGTCGTTGACGGATTAAAACACTAACAGCATCAGGCAGGCAAATACAGGCACTGCTGCGGTCAGGCTGTCGATACGATCCAGTATACCGCCATGACCCGGTATCAAATGACCACTGTCTTTGATACCCGCTTCGCGTTTGAACATGCTCTCGGTAAGATCGCCCAGCACGGAAGCCAGTGCGGCAATCACCGAACAAATCAGTAAGGTGGTCGGCACGATATTCAACGGGGCATAACGGCCAAACAACCAGGATATCAGGGCCGAGGTAATCAGACCACCGATGAGCCCTTCCCAGGTTTTCCCCGGTGAAACTTTTGGCGCCAGCTTATGCTTGCCGAACAGTTTGCCGAACATGTAGGCGCCGGAATCCGCGCCCCAAACCAGCAACATCACATACAGCAGCCACCATGCGCCGGTGAAGTGGTTTTGCTCATAGCCGAACTGACGCAACGACAGCATGCCCCAGAAGAACGGCACTATGGTTAGCAAGCCAAAAATCAGACGTATTGGACGCGAATTACGCCACAGCGCGGCAGACCCCGGATAAAACAGCACCAGCAGCAGCGCCGCCAACCACCAGGCCAATGACAGCCACAGCGGCCCGCCTACCTGAGGCAGGTGAACCGACTGGTGATAGGCCGGAATGCTGAGCATCATCAACGCCAGCAGGAGGCCGCACAATATCGCCAGCCAGATGCGCTGCGAGCGGGAGGTAAAACCGGCCAGTTGGCCCCACTCCCAGGCTGCCAGCATGCACACAGCCAGCGTGACCAGGGCAAAGCCCACCGGCGGCAGCAAGAACAACGCCGCGATAACAATCGGGATTAAAATCAGAGCCGTTATGAGGCGATACTTCAGCAAAAGTTCCCCCTAGGACGCATTGGCGCCGATAGGTGTTGTTCCCCCGAAGCGACGCTCGCGTTGTGCAAATGCATTCAGCGCACCTTCAAAGACAAGTTCATCAAAATCAGGCCAGAGTACATCAGTAAAGTAAAGTTCGGCATAAGCAATTTGCCACAGCAAGAAGTTACTGATGCGGTGTTCACCGCCCGTGCGGATCACCAGATCCACCGGTGACAGATCGCTCATGCAGACCCGCTCACCCAGTAATTCTTCGCTAATTTGATCCGGACGCAGCGAACCGTCCTTCACCTGCTCAGCCAGTTCCCTTACTCCCTGAATAATATCCCAACGGCCGCCGTAGTTGGCAGCAATGTTGAGCGTCAGGCCATCGTTATTTTCAGTCAGTTGCTCGGAGCGACGGATCCGCTCTTGCAAACGCGCGCTGAAACGGCTGATATCGCCGATCACCCGCAGTCTGACGTTATGTTTATGCAGGCTTTTTACTTCGCTGTCCAAGGCACGGACGAAAAGCTCCATGAGGGCGGAGACTTCCTGCACCGGACGGTTCCAGTTCTCGCTGCTGAAGGCATAAAGCGTGAGCGCATCTAAATGGTTGTTGGCGGCAAAACTGACCGCGCGACGAACCGATTTCACCCCTGCTTTATGACCGAAGACACGTAACTTACCCTGACGTTTAGCCCAGCGCCCGTTACCGTCCATGATAATGGCAACATGCCGTGGCCCCAGAGTGGACGGATTAGCCTCTTGTTGATTTGCGGACGACATAACTCGTACTTATTTCCTCAATAGAAATACAACTGCCCTTCCGGAACATCAGGCCCTTACGCGCAAAAAAAGCCGTGTGCCCGACACGGCTTTTCAGTCTGCCCGGCGGCAGTCGGTAATTTCCGCTGCGCCGTTGGCGTTCGAGATATCAATCGGGCCAAAATTCAACGGTATAACCGCTGACAAGTGGCGCAGACTATATCACCTCAGCTGGGCCTGAACAAACGGCCCCACTGCGGCACGCGTAATTTGCGAACAAAATAAGATAAATGCCGTTATCAGTTGCGCAGTGATTTAACTAACCCAACAGCAACCTCACGAGCCTGGCGATCTATTTCTAAGACCGCATCAATGCAGGACGGTTCCTGCAGTGATAGCCGTTCGACTACTTTTTGGTTCACCGCCGCAATATCGGTAAAGCGAATCTGCTCCTGCAGGAAAGCCGCCACCGCCACTTCGTTAGCCGCATTCAGTGCGGTGGTTGCCGCCTGCCCGGCGTCAAAGGCCTCGATGGCCAGATACAGGCAGGGATAACGTTCCCGTTCAGGTTCGGCAAAGGTCAGCGATCCGATGCGACAAAAATCCAACGCTTCCACGCCAGAGCTGACCCGCTGCGGGTAAGCCATAGCATGGGCGATCGGCGTGCGCATATCCGGCGTGCCCAACTGGGCCAGTACGCTGCCATCGGTGTAGCGCACCATCGAGTGGATCACCGACTGCGGATGCAGAATCACTTCCATTTGTTCAGCCGAGGCGTTAAACAGCCAGCGGGCCTCAATATATTCCAGTCCTTTGTTCATCATGGTGGCGGAATCCACCGAGATCTTGCGCCCCATCGACCAATTGGGATGGGCGCAGGCCTGATCCGGCGTCATCGTGGCAAACTGTTCCAGTGGCGTAGTGCGGAACGGGCCGCCGGAACCGGTGAGCACGATGCGCGACACACCATGACTGTCTAATGAAGAGTATCCCAACTGACGCTGAATGCTCTCAGGCAAACTCTGAAAAATGGCGTTATGCTCGCTGTCCAACGGCAGCAACTGCGTCTGACTTTTTTGCACCGCGTCCATAAACAGGCGCCCACAGGTCACCAGCGATTCTTTGTTCGCCAGCAGCACCTGCTTGCCTGCGCGAATTGCCGCCAGCGTGGGTAGCAGCCCGGCAGCGCCGACGATGGCGGCGGTAACCTGATCGACGTCATCCAACGCCGCCAGTTCACAAGCGGCCTGCTCGCCTGCCATCACCTCGGTGGCAATGCCATTTTCCGCCAGCAGAATGCGCAGTTCACGCGCGGCGCCTTCGTCCGCCATCGCGGCATAGGCCGGACGAAATTCCATGCATTGCTGCGCCATAACCGCTACGTTGTGGCCGGCAACCAGCGCTTTAATCGCAAAAAGGTCGGGGTTTTCCCTGACCACGGCCAGGGTACTGGTCCCCACTGAGCCGGTGGAGCCAAGAATAGTCAGTTGCTTCATGAGCTCACTCTGAATAACTGTCTGATGAAATCGGAGGTGCTCCAGTGTGTAACCTTCGCCACCGCTTGTCCATGATCAATCAGCACGATGAAACGGGATCTGCGCCACAAAAAACAAAGCGCCGCCCAGGCGACGCTTTTTTTCTGCGCGATGCTGATTAGAATTCCATCAGCTCTTTTTCTTTATCCGCCAGAGCGGCATCCAGAAGTTTGATGTAAGCATCGGTCAGCTTCTGCACATCGTCTTGCGAGCGACGATCTTCGTCTTCGCTGATTTCTTTGTCCTTCAGCAGCGCCTTAACTTTGTCGTTGGCGTCACGGCGTACGTTACGTACTGCCACACGGCCCTGCTCCGCTTCATTGCGCACGACCTTGATCAGGTCTTTACGGCGCTCTTCGGTCAGAGGTGGCAGTGGAACACGGATCACGCTGCCGGCTGAACTTGGGTTCAGGCCCAGATCAGACGCCATGATGGCCTTTTCTACCGCTGAACCCAGGGAGCGATCAAACAGGTTGATTGCCAGGGTACGGGAGTCTTCTACGGTCACGTTAGCCAGCTGACGCAGCGGCGTCGCAGAACCGTAGTATTCCACCATGATGCCGTCCAGGATGCTTGGCGAAGCACGGCCGGTACGGATCTTGCTGATTTGGTTTTTGAATGCTTCTACGCTTTTTTCCATGCGTGAATCAGCATCTTTTCTGATTTCATTAATCACGTTGCAAACCCTTGGAAGCTGGAGACTTGGCAGGCCATACCACAGTATAGCCCGTGAATTTTACTCAAGGAGAGCGCATAACGCACAACGTTACCCGCTCCCGCTAAATCGGGCAGAACAGCCTTATTTGCTGATCAGCGTGCCTTCATTCTCACCCATCACCACCCGGCGCAGCGCACCCGGCTTGTTCATGTTGAATACGCGAATCGGCAGACCGTGATCGCGGGCCAGCGTAAACGCCGCCAGATCCATCACTTTCAGCTCGCGCTCCAGTACATCTTGATAGGTGATATGTTCGTACAGCGTTGCATCCGGATTTTTAACCGGATCAGCGGAGTATACACCATCCACTTTAGTCGCTTTCAATACCACGTCCGCTTCGATCTCAATCCCGCGCAGGCATGCTGCAGAATCGGTGGTGAAGAACGGGTTGCCGGTACCGGCGGAGAAGATCACCACGCGGTTATTACGCAGCAGGCTGATCGCCTCGGCCCAGCTGTAGTTGTCGCACACGCCGTTCAACGGAATGGCGGACATCAGGCGGGCGTTCACATAGGCACGGTGCAGTGCATCACGCATAGCCAGGCCGTTCATCACGGTAGCCAGCATTCCCATGTGGTCGCCCACTACGCGGTTCATGCCGGCCTGCGCCAGGCCCGCGCCGCGGAACAGGTTACCGCCGCCAATAACTACACCGACCTGAATTCCCAGTTCGACCAGCTCTTTAACTTCCTGAGCCATGCGATCCAAAACGCTAGCGTCGATACCAAAACCTTCTGCGCCTTGCAGGGCTTCGCCACTCAGTTTGAGCAGAATACGCTGATATACGGGTTTTGCATTGGTTGCCATGGTGTTCTGTCCTAAGAAGCAGTATTAGTATTGGGGATTTCAGCCGATGAAGTGCGCCTGTGCTGAGTATCATGCCACAGGGCCTGCCACCGGTGTAATTCTGGCTGGATAAAATGGAACCGCCAGACGGCGGCTCCATTAACAGTCATTAAGACTGCTTGCTCATTGCAGCAACTTCAGCAGCAAAGTCATTTGCCGCTTTTTCGATGCCTTCGCCCACTTCGAAGCGGATGAAGTTAACGACGTCAGCGTTGTGCTCTTTCAGCACCTGGCCAACGGTTTTGCTTGGTTCGATAACGAAAGGCTGACCGGTCAGAGAAACTTCGCCGGTGAATTTCTTCATGCGGCCTTCAACCATTTTCTCAGCGATTTCTTTCGGCTTGCCAGACTGCATGGCGATGTCCAGCTGAACCTGGTACTCTTTTTCTACCACTTCAGCAGACACGTCTTCAGGCTTAACGAATTCTGGCTTGCTCGCCGCAACGTGCATGGCGATTTGCTTAACCAGCTCTTCGTCAGCGCCTTTAGCCGCGATCAGAACGCCGATACGTGCGCCGTGCAGGTAGCTGCCCAGCACTTCGCCTTCCAGGGAAGCCACGCGACGGATGTTGATGTTTTCACCGATTTTGGCAACCAGCGCTACACGTTCTTCTTCGAACTGTGCTTTCAACACTTCAACATCAGTGATTTTGCCTGCAACAGCAGCGTCCAGCACTTTGTCAGCGAATGCCTGGAAACCGGCATCTTTAGCAACGAAGTCAGTCTGGCAGTTTACTTCCAGGATCACGCCGTAGTTGCCTTCGATCTTGGTTTTGATCACGCCGTCAGCAGCTACGTTGCCTGCTTTTTTCGCCGCTTTGATCGCGCCAGATTTACGCATGTTTTCGATTGCCAGCTCGATGTCGCCGTTAGATTCGACCAGAGCTTTTTTGCAATCCATCATGCCAGCGCCAGTACGCTCGCGCAGTTCTTTTACCAGAGCAGCGGTAATATCAGCCATTTCTTTTTCCTCGGTTATCTCACGTAGAGACAGTTCTCATTCAGATAAGCAAAGGGGGCCAATAAAGGCCCCCCTAACCAACATATTCAATACCTGGTTAATAAGGGCTCAGTGACGAGCTTGCCTTATTATTCAGCTTCTACGAAGCTTTCTTCCGCTTGAACGGCCAGATCTTGAGAACGACCTTCACGGACGGCGGCAGCAACGGCAGTCAGGTACAATTTGATTGCACGGATTGCATCGTCGTTACCAGGGATGATGAAGTCAACGCCGTCTGGATCGGAGTTGGTATCAACGATAGAGAATACCGGGATACCCAGGTTGTTGGCTTCTTTGATCGCGATGTGTTCGTGATCGGCATCGATAACGAACAGAGCGTCAGGCAGACCACCCATGTCTTTGATACCACCCAGGGAGTTTTCCAGCTTGGCCAGTTCGCGAGTACGCATCAGCGCCTCTTTCTTGGTCAGCTTGTCGAAGGTGCCATCTTGAGACTGGATTTCCAGATCTTTCAAACGTTTGATTGACTGACGAACGGTTTTCCAGTTAGTCAGCATGCCGCCCAACCAGCGATGGTTCACGAAGAACTGATCGCAGCCGATAGCATATTCTTTTACCGCTTCGCTTGCTGCGCGCTTAGTACCAACGAACAGGATCTTACCTTTACGGGAAGAGATCTTGGTCAGTTCAGCCAGTGCTGCGTTGGCCATTGGTACAGTTTTTTCCAGGTTGATGATGTGAACCTTGTTACGTGCGCCGAAGATGAAAGGCTTCATTTTCGGGTTCCAGTAACGGGTCTGGTGACCGAAGTGTACACCAGCCTGGAGCATGTCGCGCATGGAAACAGTTGCCATGATTAAACCTCTATAGAGTGAGTTGGGGTTATGCCTCCACGTATCCCATAACGCCGACCCTGGCGGTGATAAATCACCTCAGGGCACCCCGGCGGATGTGCCGATACGTGTGTGTTATTTACACAATGTGAGTGCAGTTAAAGTATTTTCGGCCTTTCCCGTCCTTATCGCAAGGACCAAGACGCGGATCTGCCGGCGCGCTTTATACCATAAACCCACCCCGGACACCAACTTTTGTTGTCACTGTCGTCGTCGCCGAGAAATCAAATTTGGCAGCCTCAGGCGGGGCTGATACCATAAGAGACTGCTTCTTATTATTTCTTTCTGTTGTCGGCGAGCACGACACCTGCGGACGAATTTCATGGCAATCTCAATTAAAACACCTGATGACATCCAAAAAATGCGCGTGGCCGGCCGCCTGGCTGCCGAAGTGCTGGAAATCATCGAGCCGCACGTCAAGCCTGGCGTGACCACCGGCGAACTGGATCGTATCTGTCACGATCACATCACCAACCAGCAGCAGGCAATTTCCGCCTGTCTGGGCTACCACGGTTTCCCGAAATCCGTGTGCATCTCGGTTAATGAAGTGGTTTGCCACGGCATCCCGAGCGATGACAAGGTCCTGAAGGACGGCGACATCGTGAATATCGACGTTACCGTGATCAAAGACGGTTTCCACGGCGACACATCCAAGATGTTTATCGTCGGCAAACCGACCATTCTGGGCGAGCGTCTGTGCCGCATCACGCAGGAAAGCCTTTACCTGTCGCTGAAAATGGTGAAGCCGGGCATCCGCCTGCGCACGCTGGGCAAAGAGATCCAGAAATTCGTTGAAGCCGAGAACTTTTCCGTGGTGCGCGAATACTGCGGCCACGGCATTGGCGAAGTGTTCCACGAAGAACCGCAGGTGCTGCACTATGATGCCGACGACGGCGGCGTGGTACTGCAACCCGGTATGGCCTTCACCATCGAGCCAATGGTCAATGCCGGTGATTACCGCATCCGCACCATGAAAGACGGCTGGACGGTAAAAACTAAGGATCGCAGCTTGTCGGCGCAGTATGAGCATACTATTGTGGTCACAGATAACGGCTGCGAGATAATGACGTTGCGCAAGGATGACACCATCCCCAACATCATTACGCACGAGATGTAAGCGCCGCGGCGTATTGCCGCGATGCATGATGTCACAGGCCGGCTTTTGCCGGCCTTTTTTATGGGCTGCGTACTATGTCTGAAAACTTTCGCCAACAAGACACCTCGGTCATTCCACGGCAGGCCGTACCGGAGCAGCCTGAATATCCCAACGCCTATGGCGATGAGGAGCTCAACTGCATCGCGCTGAAGCAGCGCCTTGAGCAGTTCCAACTGTGGCTGGCGGCGGCATTCAACGCCGGCTCCAGCGCCGAAAGCCTGGTCGCCGCCCGCAGCGACTTTATCGATCGCCTGCTGCGCCGCCTGTGGGTGTTCTACGGTTTCGAAGATATTCCGGAAACCGCCTTGGTGGCGGTCGGCGGCTATGGCCGTGGCGAATTGCACCCGCTTTCGGACATTGACGTACTGGTACTGAGTCAGCGCCGCCTGAATGAACAGCAGTCCCAGCGCGTGGGAGAATTTATCACCCTGCTGTGGGATCTTAAGCTGGAAGTGGGTCACAGCGTACGCACGCTGGAAGAGTGCCTGCTGGAGGGCCTGGCGGATCTGACCGTCGCTACTAACCTGATTGAATCGCGTATGATCTGCGGCGATGTGGCCCTGTTCCTGCAAATGCAAAAGCACATTTTCAGCGACGGCTTCTGGCCCTCCCCCCAATTTTTCCACGCCAAGGTGGTCGAACAGCAAGAGCGCCACCAACGCTACCACGGTACCAGCTACAATCTGGAACCGGACATCAAAAGCAGCCCCGGCGGCCTGCGGGACATTCACACCCTGCTGTGGGTAGCACGCCGTCATTTCGGTGCCACTTCGCTGGACGAAATGGTCGGATTCGGTTTTCTGACCCAGGCCGAACGCAACGAGCTTAACGAATGCCAAAGCTTCCTGTGGCGCATTCGCTTCGCGCTGCATCTGGTGTTGCCCCGCTACGATAACCGATTGCTGTTCGATCGCCAGCTCAACGTGGCGCAGCTGCTGCGTTATGAGGGGGAAGGCAACGAGCCGGTCGAGCGCATGATGAAAGATTTTTATCGCATGACGCGCCGCGTCGGCGAACTGAACCACATGCTGCTGCAACTGTTCGATGAGGCCATTCTGGCGTTGGACGCCACGGAAAAACCCCGGCCGTTGAACGAAGATTTCCAACTGCGCGGTGATTTGATCGACCTGCGTGACGAAACGCTGTTTATCCGCCAGCCGGAATCGATCATGCGGATGTTCTACCTGATGGTGCGCAACCGCGAAATCAAAGGTATTTACTCCACCACCGTACGCCAACTGCGCCATGCGCGCCGCCACCTGAAACAGCCGCTGTGCACCATTCCGGAAGCGCGCGATCTGTTTATGGCCATTCTGCGCCATCCGGGCGCCGTCTCTCGGGCGCTGGTGCCGATGCACCGCCACAGCGTGCTGTGGGCCTATATGCCGCAATGGGGCAAGATCGTCGGGCAAATGCAATTCGACCTGTTTCACGCCTACACCGTAGACGAACACACCATTCGCGTCCTGCAAAAGCTGGAAAGCTTTGCCGATGCCGAAACGCGGCCACGCCATCCGTTATGCGTTGAGCTGTATCCGCGCTTGCCGAATCCGGAACTTCTGCTGCTGGCGGCGCTGTTCCACGATATCGCCAAAGGCCGCGGCGGCGACCACTCGATCCTCGGCGCGCAGGATGCATTGGAGTTCGCCGAGCTGCATGGTTTGAATTCCCGTGAGTCGCAACTGGTGGCCTGGCTGGTACGCTGCCATTTATTGATGTCGGTCACCGCCCAGCGGCGCGACATTCAGGATCCGACGGTGATTCAGCAGTTCAGCGCCGAAGTGCAGAGTGAAACCCGTCTGCGCTATCTGGTCTGCCTGACCGTAGCGGATATCTGCGCCACCAACGAGACCCTGTGGAACAGCTGGAAACAGAGCCTGTTGCGGGAACTCTATTTCGCCACCGAAAAACAGCTGCGCCGCGGCATGCAGAACAGCCCGGATTTGCGCGAACGCGTGCGTCACCACCGCCTGCAAGCACTGGCGCTGCTGCGCATGGACAATATCGACGAAGAGGCGCTGCACCGTATCTGGAGCCGCTGTCGCGCCGATTACTTCCTGCGCCATTCGCCGAACCAATTGGCCTGGCACGCACGCCATCTGCTGGCCCATGACTCCACCAAGCCGCTGGTGCTGGTCAGCCGTCAGGCGACGCGCGGCGGCACCGAGATTTTCATCTGGAGTCCGGATCGCCCGTACCTGTTTGCCGCCGTGGCCGGCGAAATGGATCGCCGTAACCTGAGCGTGCATGACGCGCAAATCTTCACCAACCGCGACGGCATGGCAATGGATACCTTTATCGTACTGGAGCCGGATGGCAGCCCGCTGGCGCAGGACCGCCATGCGGCGATCCGTCATGCGTTGGTGCAGGCCATTACCCAGCGGGAATATCAGCCGCCGCGCGTACGCAGGCCGTCCTCCAAGCTGCGTCATTTCAGCGTACCGACGGAAGTCAGCTTCCTGCCGACCCATACCGACCGCCGCAGCTATCTGGAACTGACCGCGCTCGATCAGCCAGGCCTGCTGGCCCGGGTGGGCGAAGTGTTCGCCGATCTCGGGTTGTCACTGCACGGCGCGCGTATCTCCACCATCGGCGAACGGGTCGAGGATTTATTTATTCTGGCCGACAGCGATCGACGCGCCCTTAACCCGGAAACGCGCAGAAAGTTGGAACAACGGTTGACAGAGGCCCTCAATCCAAACGATAAAATGTGATACAAGTAACTTTTTCGTAGACAACATCAGGACAGAGAACAGCATGCAGCAATTACAAAACGTTATTGAAAACGCCTTCGAACGCCGCGCGGAAATCACCCCGGCGAACGTAGACACCGTAACGCGCGAAGCGGTAAACCAGGTGATCGGCCTGCTGGACAGCGGCGCCCTGCGCGTTGCCGAGAAGATTGACGGTCAGTGGGTAACGCATCAGTGGCTGAAAAAGGCCGTGCTGCTTTCTTTCCGCATCAACGACAACAAAGTGATGGACGGTGCCGAAACCCGTTATTACGACAAGGTTCCGATGAAGTTCGCCGACTACGACGAAGCGCGCTTCCAGAAAGAAGGCTTCCGCGTAGTGCCTCCGGCTACCGTTCGCCAGGGCGCATTCATCGCCCGCAACACGGTTCTGATGCCATCCTATGTGAACATCGGTGCTTACGTTGACGAAGGCAGCATGGTTGACACCTGGGCTACCGTCGGCTCTTGCGCGCAAATCGGCAAGAACGTTCACCTGTCCGGCGGCGTCGGCATCGGTGGCGTACTGGAGCCTCTGCAGGCCAACCCGACCATCATTGAAGACAACTGCTTCATCGGCGCGCGTTCAGAAGTGGTTGAAGGCGTAATCGTCGAAGAAGGTTCAGTGATTTCCATGGGCGTATACCTGGGCCAGAGCACCCGCATTTACGACCGCGAAACCGGCGAAGTGCACTACGGCCGCGTGCCTGCCGGCTCGGTGGTGGTTTCCGGTAACCTGCCGTCCAAAGATGGCTCTTACAGCCTGTATTGCGCGGTGATCGTCAAAAAAGTCGATGCCAAGACGCGCGGTAAAGTCGGCATTAATGAGTTATTACGCACCATCGACTAAGCTGAAGATAGCGGGTGAATCACCCGCTATTTTTTTGTCTTCATTACGTGAGCAGTCACAGTCTCTGGCGCGGTTATTCGCCATAATCCCAGACCGTGGAATAAAGTTTATTTATAAGGTGGCGCTATTATGTATGACAACCTGAAAAGCTTAGGAATCAATCAACCGGAAGATGTCGATCGCTATAGCCTGCGTCAGGAGGCCAATAACGACATTCTTAAGATTTATTTCCGCAAGGATAAAGGCGAGTTCTTTGCCAAAAGCGTGAAATTCAAATATCCGCGCCAACGCAAGACCGTGGTCGCGGACAATGCCGGCCAGGGTTACAAAGAAATCCACGAAATTAACCCGAACCTGCGCTACGTCATCGATGAACTGGATCAGCTGTGCCAGCGTGACCAGGTCGAAGTGGATCTGAAACGCAAAATTCTTGATGACCTGCGTCATCTGGAAGGCGTGGTTTCCCACAAGATTGCCGAGATCGAATCCGATCTGGAAAAGCTGACCCGCGGGAAGTAAGGGTTTAGCGAACTGATACTACAGATTGTAGGGGCGCAGCATGCTGCGCCCGCATTCATCGGGGCGAATATATTCGCCTCCTACAGGCGCAGGGTAAATTATTTCAGCAATGTGGCCCACTGCTCGACCCACGGACAGGAAACCACTTCCGGCTCCGGCTGTTCCATCGCATCGATTTCCAGCATTTCACCCACGCGGGTCGCCCCTTGCTCTTGCAGCAATGCGTCAAATGCGCGCCCTGCGCCGCAGAAGTTATCGTAGCTACTGTCACCCAAGGCGATCAGACCATAGCGCAGCTCCGGTTGGTAGCCGACCTGATCGCGAATGGCATGGAACAGCGGTGCAATGCTGTCCGGCAAATCGCCCTGACCGGTGGTGGAGGTAATCACCAACGCGTAATGCTGACGGTAAAACTGCCAGGCTTCCAGCGTGCCCTCCTCGAACAGTTTGACCTCATGTCCCTGTTCGCTGAGGATATTTTCCGCTTCTTCCGCCACCAGCAGTGAGTTGCCGTAAACCGTTCCCACGAAGATTCCAACCTGAGCCATTGCTCCTACTCCCTTAAATACCTTTAGAAATGATCAGTTATCCTGACCGCTAGCCGAGGGAAACTCAACCCCGGCAAGCTCAGGGATACTCTCCGCCCAGCCAAACTGTGACATAACGCCCTGCCAGGACTGGTCCCAGCGAGCGGAAATCTGCAGTGGTTTGCCGGTCACCGGATGAGTCAGCTGCAGATGGCTGGCGTGCAGCATCAGGCGCGAGCAACCGAAATGCTCGGCCATGCCGCGGTTCTGGCGCAGGTCGCCGTGCTTGCTGTCACCGATGATGGGATGGCGAATATGCACCATATGACGCCGCAGCTGGTGCTTGCGGCCATGTTCCGGTTTCAGCTCAACCAGGCTGTAGCGTGCGCTGTCGTAACGGCCAATCGCCACCGGCATTTCTGCCTGCGCCAGCGGCCGATAATGGGTGATCGCCGGCTGCGGGCCTTTGTCCGCCGTGGCAAACTTATCGGCGATTTTGTCCAGTTCTTCCGTCAACGGGTAATCGAGGGTATCGCCTTCCAGCACGTAACCGCGCACCACCGCATGATAGGTTTTCTGCATTTGGTGCTGTTCAAGCTGCTGCGACAACAGCCGCGCCACCTCGCTGGACAGCGCCATCAGCAACACGCCGGATGTAGGACGATCGAGGCGATGCACGGTAAACACATGCTGGCCAATCTGATCGCGCACGGTCTGCATCACAAACCGGGTTTCATGGCGATCCAGCCAGCTGCGGTGCACCAGCCAACCGGACGGCTTGTTTACCGCCACCAGGTGCTCGTCCTGATACAAAACCTCAATCACAATCTCTTTTCCTACGTAAAAGCCCAAATTCCGGCGCGAGTATACAGGAGTGCGTCAGGGCTAGTTAACCCATTCGATGGTCACCAGACGACTATCGGCCCGGCCGCGATCGTCTACCGCCCGAATGCGGTACTGCCCGTTGTTGATCGGCCGCCAGTCGATGGCCTTTTTGCTGGCGCTGCTGCCGAGATAAATGTCGTCAACAAACCAGTACACCGTTTTGCTGTCGGCATCGGTCACTGCGTTGAAGGCAATTTTATCGCGTCCCTGCTGCGATTGCCGCAAAGTATAGGTGGTGTTCTTGAGCGGCGAGGTGATGCGCGGCGCATTACCCCCGACGGCAATGCCGTTATCCTTGCAGCGATTTATCGGCGGCGAGCGCTTAGGCAACCCGGCCTGAGCGAACACGTTGGCCAGATCGGAAGGCCAGAACTCAAACACTTCAGTGCGGGTTTGCGCCTGGTCATAGGGCGGACAGGCCACCTCACCGCTGTGAATATCCAGCACCACCGGCCGATAAACGCTGTCGACCTTGATCGGTGACTTGCCGGGAATAAACCAGGTTCTGCCCTTTTGCTGGCACCAGGGGGTAGGTAAATCGCCGCTGGCCAGGCAAATATCCACCCGCCGCAACCGCTTCGGGAATGGCTGTCGGGGCTCCCGCAGCGCGGGATAGCTGGCATGCACACTGTCGATAATATTGAAGAATAACGGTGCCGCTGCATCGGCGCCCACCAGGGCATTATTGCCGCGACTGTCGAAGTTCCCTTCCCACACCACCAGCACGTAGGGCCCGAAAATCCCTACGCTCCAGGCATCGCGAAATCCCCATGAAGTCCCGGTTTTCCAATAGACCGGCAGCGACGATGAGCGCTGCGCCAACGTGTCTCCCGGCCGTCGGTGTTGTCGCAGCATATCCAGAGTAATAAAACTGGCCTCTTCGCTGAGCAAGCGCACCGCCGGCGTCTCCACATCGCTACTCAGCATGCGCAATGGGCGCAATGCGCCGCGATTCGCCAACAAAGCATAGAGTTTCGCCAGTTCCTGAGCGGTAACCTCACCGCCCCCCAATACCAGCGACAAACCATAGTGGTTCTCGCTGGCCATATTCTCGACGCCGCTCAGGCGCAAGAACTGGTAGAACGTCGGCTGCCGCAGCTGCGACGCCACGTACACAGCGGGAATATTGCGGCTAAAATTCAGCGCATCGGTGGCCGTTACCGGCCCGAGAAAACGCCGGTCAAAATTCTCCGGCGCGTAGGCACCAAATGAGGAAGGTACATCTTTCAGAATGGTCATCGGATGCAGCACGCCCTGCTCCATGCCCAGAGCATAGATAAAGGGCTTCAGAGTCGAACCGGGCGAACGCTTGGCATGGGTCCCGTTCACCTGCCCTTGAATCTGGCGGTTGTAATAGTCTGCCGACCCCACCAGCGCCCTGACCCCCATATCGCGGCTGTCCACCAGCAGCACTGCGGCATTGTGGATCCCACGGCTCTGATTGCGGGCAATAAAGGCGTTTACCTGGCGTTCGACCAAACGTTGCAGCCCGACGTCCAGCGTGGTGTCGACGCGGCTGTTTCGCTTCACCCACTGCGGAGTTTGCTGGCGCAGTTGCTCGATAAAGTGCGGTGCTATATAGGGCATCTGCTCGGGTTGACGCAGCGCCAGGGGAAGGCGAAACAGGGCCTGTTGGCTGCTGTCGGTCGCGTAGACTTGCTGCCAGCGCTGGAACAAGCGGTCGCGCGCCTGCATCAGGGCAACGCCCAGCACGCCCGTTTTCGGTTCCAGGCGGTAACTGGGTGACTGCGGCAACACGGCCAGGGTTAACGCTTCCGGCAGGGTCAGGTCTCGCGGTGGCTTGGCGAAATAGATCAGGCTGGCGGCACCGATGCTTTCAATATTGCGACCGTAAGGGGCATAGTTCAGATAAGCTTCCAAAATATCGTGCTTGGAGTAGCTCAGCTCAAGCTGTATCGCACGCGCGACCTGCAGCAGTTTGCCACCCGGCGTACGGGTGTTGAGATGCCAGCGCATGCGCGCCAGTTGCATGCTGATGGTCGAACCGCCCTGCATCCTGCCACCGGAAACATAGCTGCGCCAGAAGCCGCGCGCCAGGCTAACGGGGTTAAAACCGGGATTGTAGTAAAACCACCGATCCTCATGCAGCAGCAGACCACGCACCGCCAAAGGTGAAATGTCTTCCAGCGGGGTCCACAGCCTGTAACGATCGTCATTGGCCAGCGTGATGCGCATCAGCGTACCTTGACGATCATAGTAGGTGGAGGACAGCGGTAATTCTTGCGCCAACGGCGGGTGCGGCCATAGCCGAATGGCGCCAAGCACCAGCGCGAGCAGAAAGACCGCCATCAGGCTGTTCTGCAGCCAGGGTGTTTTCAGGATTTTCATCAGGTCTCAACGCGCTGACGTCGGGCTGCAGAGATTAGCCCGACGTCAGCCACAGCTTATTTATTTTCCGCCGGCACCACCACCAGCTTACCGTTGCCGACCGACATGGCCTGTACTTCACGGTCATACATGGCTTCACCATAGGCCGGTGGGATGACAAAGCTGCCGGTATTGGTCGCTTTGATCTGGTAAACGAACGTCTGCACCTCGGTGCTGGCACCGCCGTAAATGATCACCCGATCTTCACGAATATCGCTGTAATCCGGCGCCCAGCTGGATCCTGAAGCCGACAGCGGTGACTGCCAACCGCTGCTTTGCGCTTCCTCCTCGCTGCCTTCTTCAGCGGCTGGTTCCGGCGGCGTTTGCTGCACCACTTCGAACCCGCCCGGCAACAGATCGACAATCGCCAGATTGCTCAACCCCTCTTTAGCGTTAGCGCGGATTTTCAGATGTACATTGACCTTCTGGCCCAGCGTTACCTGCGTGACCGGTTTACCCTGCTCATCGGTGTAATCGCGGGTGATTTCCAGCCCGCGTGCCAGGGCTTTCTGTGGCGCAGCAAGGTCATAACCTGCCTGAGTCACCGAGTACCAGGCCGGCGCATCGCCGCTGTTGGTGAAGCGGACAGCGGCGGCATCAGCGGTAAACTGCCCTTTGGCAAACAGCCCCTGCAGCTCGGCTATCCGCTGTGGTGCCGCATTGCCGCCTTTACCGATCTGTGTAATCTCTAGCGCACCCGCGTTGACAGACTGCGCCACCTGAGCCGAATAGCTCTCCAGCGCCAGTATGCTCATCGCGGAAGAGTAGGTGGTGTAACGCTCTTCTTTCAGCGCCTTCACCATGTTCTCCAGCACCTGCGGCGGAATCGATGCCACCTTTTCCGGGAAATGGCGGGTAATCAAATACAGCCGCGTCGCATCCTGCACCAGCGGATCAAAGTAATTCTGCGTCCACCAGGCGTTGTCATAGGCTTTGCTCAACTGCTGCCAGCTTGGCTGCAACAGTGCGGCGGCCTCGTCATCCATCTTCAGCAATTGATAAGAAGATGCCAGATACAGCGCGCTCAGATCGGTTTTCCAACTGTCCGGATAGCGTTTTTGCAGCGTATCCTGAACCATTGCCAGCGCATTGGTGGTCACCTCGCCTTGCCGCGTCAGCAGATAGATAGCCCAGCTGCGCAAACGCAGCAGATACAGGTCGTCAAAGCCGCTGGCCGCCAGTTCACGCAGTGCGCCGTTGGCTTCCTCAAGCATGCCCTCCGGCAGCGCATACCCGGCTTCTTCGGCCTCCAACAGATACTGGACCACATACGGCGTAACGAAAGGATCGGCATCCGGCGATGACCGCCAGGCGCCGATGGCCCCGCTGTCATTCTGGCGAGAACGCAACACGCCTAGCAGGTTGCGTAGCTGTTTGCTAACCTCTGCCTGGCTCAGGCCCCCCGCCATTTCCGGATGACGGCTCTGCAGGATCAGCGGAATGGAGCGGCTGACGATCTGCTCAGAACAGTAATAAGGGTAGTCTGCCAGGTATTGAGCCAGCCCGTTGGTCAGCACCAGCGGCGAATGGGAAACCGCCGCCTGGCGCTGTGCATAGGCGTCAAACATCTGACGCAGGCCTTCGACGTTTTGGCTGCTGCCGCTCATCCGTCCCATCACCGTTTGGGTGCGGTACGGCATTGCCGGGCGCACCGAGGTGCTGACCGTGCGGCGGCTGCTCTTGTCGCCATAGCTGGCGTCAAACACCAAAGGTGCATCCCCCAACGCAGATTTGGCACGCAGTCGGAAATTAACCACACCCTCGCGTTTTTCCGCCAGCGACAGACCTTGTACTGCGTTGCCCACCACTTCCAACTGAGGAGGTGGCGTCAAGTGCACGCTCACCGCCACCGGTTGACCGTTCAATCCTTCGAGGTTGTTACTGACGCCCACGCTGACGTCAAACTCATCGCCCGGTGCCACCATCGCCGGCACGTTTGGCGTCATGATGAAGTTGTCCCGTACCGTCGCGGCGGTTTGCGCCTTGCCGATTTTATCCGGCGTGACCGAGATAGCCATGACCCGGATTTTACCGTTGAAGTAATCCGGCACCGGATAGACGAATGACTTCTCGCCGTTCACCTCGGTGATGCCGGACCAGTAGGCGACCGGCTTATCGCGCTTGCGTTTGAACGGGTTCAGGTTGAGATCCAACCCTTCCCCTGCGTCGCCGCCCGGGGCCGCCGTCAGCGCCATCAGCTTGCTGAACTCCGGCAGGATCAGGTCAAGAATTTGCGAGCTGGTGACGCTCAGTTCACGCTTGCTGAAGAAGAACTCCAGCGGATCTTTTAACCGGTAGCGAGCCACCTGCAGGATCCCTTCATCGACGGCAAACAACGCCACCTGCTGCGGGCCGTCGGTTTTCACCGACATGGTCAGATCTTCACCGGGCTTAATCACCGTCGGTGCCGTCACTTGCAGCCCATTTTGCCGTGCGCGGGTGCTGATTTTGAAAGGCATAACGCCGTAACTCAGCGGGCTCATAAAGATTTCGCTGGAGTTGACGTCGCGCACAAACTGCACGTTGATGTAACCGTTGCCCTCCATGCCGGCCGGCAGGCGAATTTTCTGTACCGAGCTGGTGGTGTCGCTATGGAACCACTGCCAGGCGTAAACCCGATCTTTCTCGATGGTGATCAGACCGCTACCGGTGTAAGGCGCGTTGATCGACACCTCTATCTCTTCGCCAGGCTGATATTCCGCCTGGTTCAGCTTCAATTTCAGTTCCGCATTGCGATCCAGCGAACGGCTAAGGTTGGCATTCCCGGCCACGCTGTAGGCAACGCGGTTAAGCACCTTGCCCTGCGCGTCTTCAATCACCAGCACAAAGTCACCCGGCTTGTCGGTCGCCAGCCGCAGATCATTCCCCTGTTCACTCAGTGCCAACGGCTGCTCCGACAGCGACACTTCCTTCATTTTCGATTGATATTTGTAAGCGCCGGAATCCTGCTTGGTCAGCACGGAAATGTATTTCTGCTCGATCAGCACCAGCCTCAGATCCGCCAGGGCAATCTGTTTGAGCGACGGATCTACGGCGATCACATTCAGCTGACGCACCGCATCGCGGTTGATATAGCCAAGATCTCCATCTGCCTTCACGCCAACCAGATAGTCATATGGCGATACCAGGGCTCTGGCGGTAGCCGCCACCGAACGCCCACCGCCGGCGACGAAGGCTTCCGACAACAGCTGCAGCTGATAAGTGGCATCGGCATAGCCTTTGAGATCCAGCGGAATATTAGCCGCGCCCTGCTCGTCGGTAGTGCGCTCTTCCAACTCGGTTTCGAAGCCGTCGCTGTTTTGCCGGTTTTCGTAGAAGGCGTAGTCCGGGAAGCGGTCAAAGCTCGGGTACATGGGTCGCAGGGTCAATCGTGAGGTGACGCGACGATCTTGCGCCGGCGTGCCAAACAGATTCTGCACATCAATATTGGCCTGTAATTCCGAAGGTTTCACCCAGCCCTGTTGACGGTTTGGCGTCAGTTCCAGCTTCACCTTCAACTGATCCGGCTCAAACTCTTTCACATTGACGGAGGTATGACCGAGCAGCGTTGAGGTGTCGTGATTTTTCCCCACCAGGTACAGATAGACGTTCCACTCACCGGTGGGTGAATTCTCATCGGTGGTGTAACTCAGCTCATTGAATCCGCTGGCGCCCAACGTCAGCGGCACCGTGGTCATCAGCTTATCGCGCGGATCGCGGATTTCAGCACGTACCGGCACGCCGGCCAGCCCCACGCCCCAATCGGCGGCGCGGGTGATCAGGCCGATATTAAAGGTGTCTCCCGGCCGATAAACGCCCCGATCGGAGAACAGGTAGCTGCTGAGCGCACGCGGATCGGTGGGGGTCTGTTCACCGGCAATGTCGAAGCGCGAGAAATCCAACCCGCGATCGTTATAGCTGCCGGTCGGCAAGAAGGAAACATCCCCCTCTTTTTCCACCAGGAACATCACCGGCTGGCGCTCATTGGTGTAAACGTCAAGCGCCGGGAAGCGCACGTGACCGTTGGCATCGGTGATTTGACTGAGCAAGGTTACGCCGTTTTTCGCGATCACCGACACTTTCGCGCTGCCGACCGGTGCGCCGCTGTGGATCGATTGCACAAACACATCGCGCGTTTTGTCCTGAGAGCTTTTGGCGACAATGCCCAGGTCGGTCACAACCACAAAACGTGAATCACCGACCCTGTCCTGATCGTCGCTTTCTTCCTGAGGTTCATCGGCTCCTGCCTCTTCCTCCGCCGGTTTCTGGTTCGGCTGCCATTCGGACAGCGTCAGCAGAAACACGCCGCGGTGAGAATCAGGATTGGTGGACAAGTAGCGGGAAAGATCGATGCCCTGATAATTCACCACCCCCGGCTGGTCATTATTGAGCGCGGTCTGGTATTTAAAATGCTCGGTAAAATATTCGTCATCCAGCCGGTTAAACTCGGCGGAAGAGTATTCCCGGCTTTTGAAAGAAACGATGTGCTGCAATTGGCTTGGGATCACCCGTTTGATATCCAGGCGCAGGCCCGCCACGTTGCGCGCGGCAACGCTGATCTGCTTATCGCCGTTTACCGATAGGAGCGACCCTTGCGACATGAACTGCAGGGATTTCGGGAACTCCGGCACCTCAATCACCCGGTAGGCCTTTTTCGGCATTTTGTAACCGCCGTTGGAGACCAGCTGATTGTCGATCTCAAGCAGCATGAAGCGATGCGCCGGGGCATCGAATTTGAAGCTGAACTGCGGCTGGTAGCTCTCTTCAGCTTCGTTGAGCGTCAGAGTCAGCGGCGTTGACTGCGCCAGCACATTCTTGGCGACGCTGTCAGTATCCCACTGATAAAAATCATTCGGGTCTTTAGCGGCTTCAGCATCGCTGGGATCGTGCTGTGGCAGCAACCAGGCCTTGGTCGCGCGCACCAGCTCTTTATCCTTGACGGCGTCGCTGAAAGCGACAATCAGGGCCCGCTGCCCCTTGGCACCCTCGGCGTCGACCACCTGGGCGCTGGCATCGCTCAGCGCCAGGCTGTACAGCGTCGGCACCGTGACCCGGTTGCTTTTCACCTCATCGATGGCGTTGGCGGGCACCGTCGTTTTGATGCCCTTACCGACGGTCAGGTGCACCACACCGCCCTGATCCAGCGCCTGCAGCGGCTCTGAGTGGATCCAGGCGTTGAGTTTTTTCTCATCGTAGACCAGCGAGAAGTTGAGCTTTTTCTCCGACTTGGCGTTGCCTTCCTTCAATCCCAGCGAGACCTGTTTTTCAAAGCTGGTGACGTCCAACGGCGCATTGAACTTCAGATTAAAGATAGCGCTGCGCTTCTTCGGATCCTGCGGGTCCTGGTAATACTCGGCCTGCCCAAGCTGGTAATTAAAAGCGGGCACGTTAAAGGTGTAACGGGTGTTGGCGAGCTTGATCTGCGGCGCCAGTAACGTGGCAGGATCGAGGTTAACCTGGTATTGCGTGCCCATCGGCAGCGGTTTTTTCGGCGTAAAGACCAGGGTTGAAGCGTCGTTCCAGACCCACTGGCCTTCGGCCTGCGGCTTAAGCGTCACGCCCTTGGTCACCGTCTTGCCTACGTCGGTCAAAGGCGCCGCCGAGTGACTGAACGTCAGGCTTAGCTTCTGCGGTGTCGGCTTCTGAACGGCGTAGTTTATCGCTTCAGGGCCAGCGGCCTGCACGTCGGTTTGCTGATACACCATGGGTGCCGGTTCGATCGGTTGCGGTCGGTTCAGCCACCAGTGCCAGCCGTAGACAGCGCCACCGGCGATGCACAACAAAATCAGCAACGCCAGACTGATGGCTTTCGGGTATTTGTTTACGCCGCTTTCCAGCCGCAAAAACGCCCGTTTCACACCGCCAGACAGCGCAGTCCACCAGGCAGGCGCACTCCAGGCAAGATTACCGATCAGCGGCCTGAATAACCGCCCCAGTAACGCCAGGCTCAATGCCAACAGGCGGAATGCACCCTTGATTAACGTAAAAGGCAGACGAAGGATAAACTTTAATAAATCCATTATTGCAGCACCTTATAATCCTTTGCAGATCCCCGGATAAACGGCCAGGTTTTATCGGGTTCGAAAGACGCCGCCAAATACCCTGTCCTGGCGTCTGCGCTAATACATCCATCTGCCGCCTGGCGAAAATCAGCGGCCACGTCGGAATATAATTACGACTCTTTATTCAGCATGTTATCCAATTTCTGCAGCACAACCAGCAGCGGCATGCAGTTGGGCTCATTGTCTTTCAGCGCCTCTTCAAAATAAGGCGTGATGGCAAAGCGCGTAGGTAAAGGCGCATCCGCATCCAGCAGCGCGTACATACGCGGCAGAAACACCCATTGCAGCCAGGCTTCGGCCGACATGCTGTCTACGCAGAAAGGTTCAGTACTGGTGAAGGCCTCAGGTTCAGGCGGCGCGGCCTGCCACAGAGCCAGATCGCGCATTGACTGTTCAATCGCCTGCAAACTGTGGCGAACCTGATTATTTATACTCATCTGCATTCCCGATCTATTTTCATGATGATGATTCAGCCGCGTGGCTGAAAAGCGGCAAAGCATAGCATTTTTATAGCCCAAATTCGGCTGACTTGACTAGCGCAGCCGTTTTTATCTGGTGGCGTCCAGCGCCCCACGGCACAATAGGCCCACCGACTAAACCAAACAGATTAGACACATGCCTGCAATCACACCGACAAAAAACCACGCCACGCCCGGCAAAGCCATGCTGGCTTCGGTCACCGGCTACGCCATGGACGGCTTTGACTTGCTGATCCTCGGCTTTATGCTGCCGGCCATCAGTATCGAAATGGGATTGAGCTCTTCCGCCGCCGGTTCGCTGGTCACCTGGACGCTGATCGGCGCCGTACTGGGCGGGGTGATTTTCGGTCACCTCAGCGATCGCTTTGGGCGTATCCGGGTATTGACCATCACCATCCTGATGTTCTCGTTGTTTACCGGCCTTTGCGCTCTGGCACAAGGCTATTGGGATTTGCTCGCCTACCGCACGCTGGCGGGCATCGGGTTGGGGGGTGAGTTCGGTATCGGCATGGCGCTGATCGCCGAAGCCTGGCCGGCTGAAAAACGCAATCGAGCCTCTGCCTACGTGGGCATGGGCTGGCAGCTTGGCGTATTGGCGGCGGCGTTTCTCACCCCGCTCCTGCTGACGCATATCGGCTGGCGTGGCATGTTCCTAGTGGGCTTGTTGCCCGCACTGGCGTCGTTCCTGATCCGCCGCACCTTGGGAGAACCGGAAGCGTTCGTACGCCAACAAAGCACCGGCGAACAGCTTTCTTTTGCCCAGCGTATCAGGCTGCTGTTCAAAGACCGCGCCACCAGCAAGGCCAGTATCGGTATTTTTATTTTGTGCTCGGTGCAGAACTTCGGCTATTACGGGCTGATGATTTGGATGCCGACCTACCTGGCCAAAAACTTCGGTTTCTCATTAACCAAGTCAGGCCTGTGGACTGCGGTTACGGTGATAGGCATGACGTTCGGCATCTGGCTGTTTGGCGTCTTGGCCGACCGCTTCAGCCGCTGGAAGATTTTTATCAGCTATCAGATCGGTGCGGTGGTGATGGTGGTGGTCTATGCACAGCTTAGCGACCCGACGTTAATGCTGTTTGCCGGCGCGCTGATGGGAATGTTCGTGAATGGGATGATTGGCGGCTACGGCGCGTTGATTTCCGATACTTACCCGGTACAGGCGCGTGCTACCGCGCAAAACATTCTGTTCAATCTTGGGCGCGGCGTCGGTGGCCTGGGGCCATTGGTGATCGGCGCACTGGTGACACAGGTATCCTTCGCTGCGGCAATCAGCCTGCTGGCGGCTATTTATCTGCTGGATATTTATGCCACGCTGTTCCTGCTGCCTAAAAAACAGGTCGATGGCGATACGCTGGGGGCGATTGGTTAACAACTGAGATGAATTCGAGCAGGGTTAAGCCCGTTGACGGCTTAAAGCATAAATCCGTATAAAAAGTTGAGGGCACTGCGCTAACAGTGCCCTCGGTTCGTTTTATAGCAGTCCCGCTACACAGTGTGCTCCCTGCTCAGTCCTTGAAAACTTTTCCTGCGGCCATCCTGACCAAACCATCCTGGCGTTGTCCCGTAGCATCGTCCTGATGCGGTTCCTCAGTCTTCATGACCCGCCAACGGTCCTTTGCCGGCTCTCAATCTCCATCCTGGAGGTGTCCCTGGTTTCAATCCTGAAACATCCTGGCATCTCCTGACGCCGTCCTCCGCTCTTCACTGAGCGCATCCACTTCTTCTTCCTGAAGCTGCATCATCCTGATGCTTTCCAGCTCCGCCGTATCCCTTCCGGTGAACATAAGATCGCTTAATTATCCCGGGTTCACAAGAGCTTACTGGTAGGCTGACAGGAAATTAATGCTAAGAGTTATCCTAAAGAAAAACTAACCAATTGATCTGGATAACAATAAAACCCATATCACCGGCAATGCGGTGAAAATTAAAAGCGATCTCTCACAGCCCGTGTGAGATATATCGCACACGGGCCGTGGTTAAATTAGCGTCAAACGTCAATCCGTGGGCGCAATGCATCGAGAAAATTACCCAGCGAAGCCGCCAGTAAGGTGCGCTTATTGCTGCCAAATTGCTCCAGCACCACATTCCCGCTGACGTTGCACAACGAGACCAGCGTCATTTCTGATTCGGTGGTTGCCAGGAACAACGTCGGTGACAGTTTCAGCCGTTTTTGCGTCACCAGATGGCCGATCAGGTTTTCCTGCAGGCGAATAAAATCATCCTCGCTCCACACCTGCAGCAGGGTGAGATGATGCTCGCCGAACTGCGCGCCCATGTCACCCGCATACTGTTGGGTGTAAAACAGGTTGATGTCGGGCTGCAGACGAAGCTCAAGCGCAGTTTCTACCTTTTCCAACGTCGCTGCCGGGGTGAAGGGTTGCGGCAACCACAGCGCCTGGTCATCGCGGTTTTCGACCAGGCAGGGCGACGGCACGCCGTACAGATCCTGACTTGCCGGCGCATGACCGCGCTCCTGCTGCCAAAGATCAACATAACGCTGGGTGAATTCACGCAGGGCGTGCGGTACATCGTGGTCCATATTTTTTCTCGCATACGGTAAACTGGCGACCATTGTACCTATCTCTCACCAAGGTGACAGCAGATGTCCTCCTATCCCCCCTCCCTGTCAGAATTGACTCTGGGCAAAGCCTGACGGTATAGCACGTTGCCCCCGTCGCGTCGGGTTTTGGACATCAATCCCTGCAGCAGCAAAACAGACTTTGTCCTGTCACCAGATTGCCTGGCATGCCAATAATGCGAAACATTGCTCAACAACTGAGCTAACGAGTGGTTTGTGTTGGTAAAAATCTGGGGACGGCGGTAAGGTTAAATCAGGAGCGCCGGGCATTCCGGTCGGGTTTTGCCGCCGTGCCCTGACAATAACGAGATGCTGTTCTGCTGCGTATGGATTGCTACTGCCCCGTTCCGGGTGCAAAGGAGTTACCTTGATTACACACATCAGCCCGCTTGGCTCTATGGATTTGCTGTCGCAGCTGGAAGTAGACATGCTGAAGCGTACCGCCAGCAGTGATCTATACCGTTTGTTCCGCAACTGTTCGCTGGCCGTTTTGAACTCCGGCAGCCAGACCGACAACAGCAAACAGCTGCTGTCACGCTACGAAACCTTTGATATCAACGTGCTGCGCCGTGAGCGTGGTGTCAAACTCGAACTGGTTAACCCGCCGGAAGACGCCTTTGTCGACGGTAGAATAATCCGCTCGCTGCAGGCCAACCTGTTCGCCGTGCTGCGCGATATTCTGTTCGTTCACGGACAGATTGACAGCGCCGGTCGTTTCCAGCATCTGAACCTGGAAAACTCGGCCCACATTACCAACCTGGTGTTCTCTATCCTGCGCAACGCCCGTGCATTGCACCTCGATGAAGACCCTAACCTGGTGGTGTGCTGGGGCGGCCATTCGATCAATGAAAACGAATATCTCTATGCCCGCAAGGTCGGCAGTCAGCTGGGCCTGCGCGAGCTGAATATCTGTACCGGTTGCGGACCGGGCGCCATGGAAGCGCCGATGAAAGGCGCCGCCGTGGGCCACGCCCAACAGCGCTACCGCAACAGCCGTTTTATCGGCATGACCGAACCTTCAATCATTGCCGCAGAACCGCCAAACCCGCTGGTCAATGAGCTGGTGATCATGCCGGACATCGAAAAACGCCTGGAGGCCTTCGTCCGTATCGCCCACGGGATCATCATCTTCCCTGGCGGCGTCGGCACGGCGGAGGAACTGCTGTATCTGCTGGGTATTCTGATGAACCCGGAAAACAGCGAACAGGTCTTGCCGCTGATCCTCACCGGGCCAAAAGAGAGCGCCGACTATTTCCGCGTGCTGGACGAGTTCATCATGAACACGCTGGGGGACGAAGCGCGTCGCCATTACACCATCATCATCGACGATCCGGCGGAAGTGGCGCGT
The DNA here is from genome assembly GCF_014164835.1 of Serratia sp. OS31. NCBI lineage: Bacteria > Pseudomonadati > Pseudomonadota > Gammaproteobacteria > Enterobacterales > Yersiniaceae > Serratia > Serratia sp. OS31. The sequence goes on from NZ_JACJFQ010000036.1 coordinate 39,402, forward strand.
CAGATGAAAAAGGCCATGCCGCTGGTGAAAGAAAACCGTCGCAATACCGGCGATGCTTACAGCTTCAACTGGTCTATTCGCATCGCGCCGGATCTGCAATTGCCGTTCGAGCCGAGCCATGAAAATATGGCGAATCTCAACCTGTATCCGGACCAGCCGGCCGAACAGTTGGCCGCTGCGCTGCGCCGCGCGTTTTCCGGCATCGTCGCCGGCAACGTGAAGGAAAATGGCATTCATGCCATCGAGCAGTTCGGCCCGTACAAGCTGCACGGCGAGCCGCAGATGATGAAACAGATGGACAGCCTGTTGCAGGGCTTCGTCGCTCAACACCGTATGAAGCTGCCGGGCAGCGCCTATGTGCCCTGCTACGAAATAGTCGCTTAATTAGCCATCCGGGGCGGCCTGATAGCCGCCCTTCTTTTACCTGACTTTTTCGCCTTTACTCTCTATGGATTTCAAGTTGCAGCCAGGCGGAAAGCGTGTTCATCCCCCGGCTCTTACTTAGGGGAGAGTACGTGAAGTCAACAACGCTGCAGCTTGAAAGACGACGAGTTCATGCCTATACACCTACTGATTGTCGACGCCCTCAACCTTATCCGCCGCATTCACGCCGTGCAGGGATCGCCCTGTGTCAACGCCTGCCAGCACGCACTGCAACAGTTGATCCAGCATAGCCGCCCAACGCATGCGGTGGCGGTATTCGACGAGGACGATCGCAGCGAAAGCTGGCGTCACCAGATCCTGCCCGACTACAAGGCCGGACGTTCGCCGATGCCGGAGAATTTACAGCAGGAAATGCCCCAGCTTCGCCAGGCGTTCGAAGCTCTTGGCGTTGCCTGTTGGCATTCGCCAGGCAATGAAGCGGACGATCTGGCGGCAACGCTGACGGCCAAAATTGCAGGCGGCGGCCATCAGGTCACTATCGTGTCCACCGACAAAGGTTACTGCCAGTTGTTGGCACCCAGCGTACAAATCCGCGATTACTTTCAAAAGCGCTGGCTGGATATGCCGTTTGTGCAGCAGGAGTTTGGGGTATCGCCACAGCAGTTGGCGGACTATTGGGGATTGGCGGGGATCAGCAGCAGCAAGATCCCTGGCGTAGCCGGCATCGGACCGAAAACGGCGGTGCTGCTGTTGCAGCAGGCAGGTTCACTGGACGGGCTCTACCAGGCCCTGGAGCAGGTGCCGGAGAAATGGCGCGGCAAACTTCAACAACACCGCGACATGGCCTATGTCAGTAAAAAGGTCGCCACCTTGCGCACCGACCTGACGTTAACCGGTAACCTGCAGCAGCTGCGGTTACCGGCTTAAACCAGGGCGCGGTTGCGCCCTGTCAATCAGTCACGCTCGTCGCGACGCCCACCCACGGCCGACCACATGCGGCGGACGTGTACGGTAACTTCTTCACGATCGTGATACAGCTGCTTGGCATGAATTTGTGAGCTGATACCCGCCGCATCCAAGGCTTCCTTGATCGACTGCAGGTTCTGCGAAACCTCTTCGTAGCGTTTTTTCATCGGCAGCTTCAGGTTGAAGATCGCCTCGCGGCACCAGCCTTTCACCAACCACTGGATCATCAAACTGGTCACCTTGGCAGGTTTTTCCACCATGTCACACACCAGCCAGTAAATCTTGCTGCTGGAAGGTTCATACCTGAAACCGTCGGCACGGTGATGGGTTACCTGTCCGGTATCCATCAGGCTTGGCGCCATCGGGCCATTGTCCACCGCGTGCACCATCATGCTGCGTTGCACCAGTTGGTAGGTCCAACCTCCAGGACAGGCGCCCAGATCGACCGCATGCATGCCGCTGGCCAAACGCTCGTCCCACTCGTCGGCAGGGATAAACACGTGGAATGCCTCTTCCAGCTTCAGCGTAGAACGGCTTGGCGCGTCGGAAGGGAACTTAAGACGCGGAATGCCCATATAGAACGGCGAGTTGTTGTTGCTGAAGGAGTAACCGACATAACAGCAACCCGGCGCGATAAAGAACACGTGCACCACTGGACGGGTTGCATTCTCACGCGCCATCAACACTTTCTGCTCACGCATCGCAGCGCGCAACGGCACCGTCAGTTTGCGACAGAACTTCATCAGCTCTTTGCTTTCGTTGGTGTCCGGCACTTCTACTCGCAGCTCACCACCACGGTCGACCACGCCAATCAGCATGCCGACGATCGGCGATACGCGATCTTCCGGCGGTAAATCGCGCAGCAGCTCACCCACCACCAACATCTGGCGGGCAAAAATCAGTTCACGGAACGGAATTTCCCGCGCCAGGCGATCGGCATCGTCCGGCTGATAGCACTCGAAAAGCACGTAGCCGCTGTTGTCCTTCACTCTGGCGAAACCAAACACTTCCAGTTCGGCAGCCTTGGCGGTAATTTCCGCCGCACACTCTTTTTCAAAACCCTGGCGGCAATACAACGCAATCTTATTCATGGCGCTCGGCCTTTTTCCTCAGACGCAAAGCGCCAATCAACATCAATACCCAACCGGCCAGGAAACACACGCCGCCAATCGGCGTGATATAGACCCAGACCTTCAGGTGCGACAGCGCCAGACAGTACAGGCTGCCGCTGAACAGTACGGTGCCGAGCGCCAATAACGCCCCGCTCCAGTAAAACCACAGGCTGACACGGCGTTGCATCGCCACCGCCAGCGCCAGGATCGTCAGGGTATGAAAGCCCTGATAGTCCAGCCCGGTACGGATCCAGGCCATCTCGTTAGCGCCCAGCGTGCCACTTAATACGTGTGCGCCAAACGCGCCCAGAGCAACAAATACAAAACCACTGATAGCGGCAAAAATCAGCATTGAACGACTGCTCATCGTTATTTACCTTTATTGAAAAAAACCGGCGGCGACAAAACGGCGACCGGCCTCATTGTTCGTAGCGAAAGCGGAACTTTTCTTGCTCGCTGGCTGCCCGCGCCAGGATCCACTGACGAAAGGCGGCTATTTTACCCAGTTCTGCCTGACTGTCATGACATACCAGATAAAAAGCATTTTTACTGACCAGGACGTCGTTGAACGGGCATACCAATCGCCCGGCCTCGATCTCGGTCTGCGCCATCACGTTATTGACCAGTGCAATCCCCTGTCCATGCACTGCAGCCTGAACCACCATGGCGCTGTGGCTGAAAATCGGCCCCTGCTGCACATTGATGTGCTGCAACCCCAACTGGCGCGTGTAGGCCAGCCAGTCGCGGCGTGAAGTATCATGCAGCAGCGTGTGATAAGCCAGATCGCTCGTCATTTTTAACGCATGTTCGCCGGTAAGCAGGCTGGGAGAACATACCGGCAGCAGGTATTCCGCGTATAAACGTTCTGCGCGCAACCCTGTCCAGTTGCCGCGGCCATAGAAAATAGCCACGTCAACGTCATCCGCCAGCTTGTCTTCTTCACGGTCCACCGCCTGGATACGCACGTCAATTCCCGGATAAGCTGAGTTAAAGCCGGACAGACGAGGCACCAACCACTGAATGGCAAAACTCGGGGGCAAACTGACGGTCAATGCCCCCTTGGCGCTGCGTGCCTGTAACTTGCGCGTAGCCTCATTGATCGAGGAGAAGATTTCCTTGATATCCAGATAATAACTTTGCCCTTCTTCCGTCAACAACAGCGAGCGGTTGCGGCGCCGAAACAGCTTCAGGCCAAGGAAGTCCTCCAGCGACTTGATCTGGTGGCTCACCGCGGCCTGGGTGACAAACAGTTCTTCAGCCGCTTTGGTAAAACTCAGGTGACGGGCAGCCGCGTCAAAGACCCGCAGTGCATTCAGAGGTGGTAAGCGTTTAGACATTTATTAGCTACTTTTGTGTAACAATATTCCGAGTGATTCGGCATAAAAAATCAGGCGGCGTTGTGTGCCGTGCTATAGGCACAGAACAACAAAGCACTACCATTAGTTTTTTTAATCCGAGCCATTATAAATTGTCCGTTGAGCATGCGCCAGCAAATACCTATAGTGGCGGCACTTCCCGGGCCGGAACGAAAAGGGATTGGGTGTCGAGGACGCCGATGAACTTTTGGCTTGTGGTTGTGATGTTGTGTTTGCAAATTGTCTGGCAATCCAGACGTGGTAGCTAAGCTACTGTTTTTTCACTTCCTGTACATTTACCCTGTCTGTCCATAGTGATTTTATGCAGCACCGCAAGCTTTGCGGTGCTTTTTTTTGCCTGACGTTTACTGGTTGCTTTCAACCATTTCTTTCACGTCGGAACGGTTGATCTGCTGCTCAACGCCGTTGGCATCTTTATAGCTGATCATACCGGTGTCGTTGTCCACTTTTGGCTTGCCGTCGGCGACAATAGTGCGCCCATCATTGGTGTGCATCACGTAATTGCTGGAGCAAGCTGCCAGGGTGAACGTAAGCATCAGAGCAGAGATAACTGCGGCTGTCTTCTTCATTGTGGACTCCTTGTAGTTTTAAATGCTGTAAAAACCCTTTCTATTATTCAACGCCATTATTTAGCGCGTACTTATTAGCATAACAAACTTTCCCGAGATTTCCAGGCGATAAGTCCTAATGGTCGGGATAGCTTGTCTCCAGCCGTAAAATAAGACAGGATCAATGATTGACTCCAGCCAGTGACAATCAGGGTATGACACCTTTTAATCCCATCGACTTCCGTAATCAGTTTCCTGCATTGCAGCAGGCGGGCATTTATCTCGACAGCGCCGCAACCGCATTAAAACCTCTGGCGGTCATTGCTGCTACGCAGCAGTTTTATCGTGACGATGCGGCTACGGTGCATCGTAGCCAGCATAGGGCCGCACAGGACCTGACCGTCCGTTTCGAGCAGGCGCGCCAACAGGTCGCGACACTGATCAACGCCCCTTCAGCCGATGACATTATCTGGACCCGCGGTACCACCGAAGCGATCAACCTGGTTGCGCAAAGCTATGCTCGTCCCCTGCTGCAACCGGGTGACGAAATCCTGGTGAGTGAAGCAGAGCATCACGCCAATCTGATCCCCTGGTTGATGGTGGCGGAGCAAACCGGCGCCCGGGTGGTAAAACTGCCCCTTGGCGCAGATCGCCTGCCGGACCTGACCCTGTTGCCAGGGCTGCTCAATGCTAAAACCCGTCTGCTGGCGCTGGGGCAGATGTCCAACGTCACCGGCGGTTGCCCGGATTTGGCGCACGCCATCAGCCTGGCCCACAGCGCCGGCGCACGCGTGATGATTGACGGTGCGCAGGGCATAGTGCACTGCCCCGCTGATGTTCAGCGGCTTGATATTGATTTCTACGCGTTCTCCGGCCACAAACTCTATGGCCCAACCGGCATAGGGGCGCTGTACGGCAAGAGCGAGTTATTGGCGCAAATGGCACCATGGCAGGGCGGCGGCAAGATGCTGACCCAGGCATCGTTCGAGGGGTTCACGCCGCAAAAGCCTCCTCACTGCTTTGAAGCAGGCACGCCCAATATCGCCGGCGTGTTGGGGTTAGCCGCCGCACTGGAGTGGCTTGGCAATCAGGACATGTTGGCTGCCGAACGCTACAGCCGTGACCTGGCCGATAACGCCGAGCAAAGGTTGGAGTCACTGTCGGGCTTTCGCAGCTTCCGTTGCTCAGGCTCCAGCCTGCTGGCATTCGATATTGCCGGCATCCACCACAGCGACATCGTGACCCTGCTGGCAGAACAAGGCATCGCAGTGCGTGCCGGCCAGCACTGCGCCCAACCGCTGATGGCGGCGCTCGGGGTCAGTGGTACACTGCGCGCCTCCTTCGCACCTTATAACACCCAGGAAGATGTCGATGCTTTGGTCACAGCCCTGATCAACGCTATCGATCTGCTGGCCGACTAGACTGAATGAACACCGGAGACGCTATGCTTGCCCCCCACCCCTTTGGCCGTGAAATCACCGCCGGGGCGCTAATCGAAAAATTTACCGCCCTGAAGCAGTGGGAAGATCGCTATCGCCAACTGATCATGCTGGCAAAGCAGCTGCCCCCGTTGCCGGAAGCATTACGCGCAGCGGAAATGGAATTGAGCGGCTGTGAAAACCGGGTCTGGCTGGGGCATCAGTTGCAGGAGGACGGGACGCTGCATTTTTATGGTGACAGCGAAGGTCGCATCGTACGCGGGCTGTTGGCGGTGCTGCTGACGGCGGTAGAAGGAAAAACGCCGCAAGAAATCGCGGCGATGGACCCCTTGGGGTTGTTCGATCGGTTGGCGCTACGCGCCCAGCTCAGCGCCACCCGAGCCAGTGGACTGGAAGCGCTGGCTGCCGCAGTGAAGGCGATAAGCGCCCGCTACGCCTGACGCGCGGCTTTCGCCACCATCTTTTTCAGCGCGTGGGAAACGGCAACAAAGCCAAAGGTCGCGGTAACCATGGTTGCCGCACCGAATCCCGCACTGCAATCCATTCTTTTTGGCCCTTCAGCAGTGCTGCGCGACGCGCAAACGCTGCCATCCGGCTGCGGGTAAACCAGGGGTTCGCTGGAAAACACGCAGTCGATGCCCAGCTTGCCCTTGCTGTTCTTCACCACGTTGAAATCATTTTTCAGCCGTTCACGCAGCTTGGCCGCCAGCGGATCCTGAATGGTTTTCGCCAAATCCACCACCGCAATCTGGGTTGGGTCTATCTGTCCACCGGCACCGCCGGTGGTGACCACAGGTATCTTGTAGCGACGGCAATAGGCCAGCAGTGCCGCCTTCGGTCGCACGCTGTCAATCGCGTCGATGACGTAGCTGAAATTGTTATCGAGCAGCTCGGCAACGTTGTCCGCCGTAATAAAATCGTCAATGCAGGTCACCCGACACTCAGGGTTGATCGCCAGAATGCGCTCCGCCATCACTTCCGTTTTTGACTGCCCGACATGCTGGCGCAGCGCATGGATTTGGCGATTGGTGTTGGTGACGCAGACATCGTCCATATCAATCAGCGTGATAGCGCCGATGCCGGTACGCGCCAGCGCTTCTGCCGCCCAGGAGCCCACGCCGCCGATGCCAATCACGCAAATGTGCGCCTGGGCAAACAACGCCAACGCCTGCTGACCGTATAAACGTGCCGTGCCGCCAAAACGCTGCAGATAGGCTTCAGAATAGGCTGTGCTCATAACGCTTTTATTACCTTAACTTTGCAAATGATAAGGGCCGGAGGATCCGGCCCTTCAGATTATTGACAAAGGGGGATAAAAGCGTGGTTTTTCCCCCTTTGTGTTATCAGCCGAAAATCAATAAATTGATTTTCCAGATTTATTTTCAAAATCTTTAGCGCCTGCCGCCAAACATTATAAGTTTGTCAGCAGTCGCAAGGACCGGAAAACCCGGCCCTTGCGGGTCAATTTCGGTATACCCGTCGCCTTTCAAGCCACAATCAGACGACCAGACTGAAATTCATCGGGTAAAACCTGATGCCGTTAACGGGTGACCAGCAGCGAACCGCCGGAGGCGGAGCGGGTCTGGCTGGTAAACAGCGGCGCGTTTACGTTGGCGCCTTTGAGCACCCAAACGCGGCCATAGTGGTTGTAATAACCCGCCGAGTGGCCGGCGTCAGCCCCGATGCCCTGGTACATATCGAAGTGCTGGCCTTTGATCGCCCCACCCACGTCCAGCGCCACCATCAGACGCATCTCATATTTTCCCGTGAATTTACCCTTGTTGTCCAGCAGCGGTACCTCCGCCAGCAGCGTGGTGCCCGCCGGGATCAGTGAACGGTCGGAGGCCACCGAGGCTTTGGCGATCAACGGCACCGCACTGGCCCCGCGAACCGGCGCAAAGGCTTCAGGACGGAAGAAGACAAAGGAAGGGTTCTGTTCCAGCAGCTCACGCACTTCTGCCGCGCTGTGGGTATCCGCCCACTGACGAATCGCCTGCATCGACATATCCGCCTTGGCCACTTCACCGCGATCGATCAGCACTTTGCCAATGCTGCGATAAGCATGGCCGTTTTTGCCGCCGTAGCCGAAGAACACCAACGGCTGGCCGTTGCCGTAATCCACATAGCCACTGCCCTGGACTTCCATCATAAAGTTGTCCATCAGGGAGTTGGTGTACGCCACGATATAACGGTCATCCAGCGCGCCTGAGTAAATGCCCGCGCGATCGGGCAGGCGGCCTTTTCCTTTTGGCGGCATGCGGTACAGCGGATAACGGAACTCACCCTGCTGGGTATAGCGCGCCTGTACTACCGGCGTGTAGTAACCGGTAAACTGAACGTTGCCGTAGTTGTCTACGCCTTCCATCTGGTAAGCGCTGAGGCCGTACTGGGTCAGGTTGCGCGTATCGGCGCCGGAGGCCATCCAGCTCTGTACTGCCTGATAGGTAGTGTTGTTGCGATTAAAAAGTGAAGGAGAAGCGTATTTGATCTCCATCAGCTGATCTGAATAATCCTTGGCATTAACCGGAACCCCTTTCGCGTTGGGTTGGTTCACCAACTCCAGCGACTGATCCAGACGTCCATCCTTATATTGCTGTCCCCGATCGGTCGGCTTAGACGAACAGCCTGCCAGTATCGCCACCATTAACCCGCCCAGCAGGTATTTGCCCCAACGTCCTTTCATCGCGCACACTCTCAACTGATATGATCTCCCGCCGAACGATAACAAACGCCCATAGATAAAGGAATCGCCGCCTATAAAAAAAGCCCCTGGTCAGATAATGGTGAAAAAGAACGCAAATTGCGGGCTAATTCGTCAGAAAGGCCGTTTTAGTTCAATAAAATGCAAAAAGGGTTGCAACAAAACGCACGGAGAGTATAGTGCGCTTCCATCGGACGCGGGGTGGAGCAGCCTGGTAGCTCGTCGGGCTCATAACCCGAAGGTCGTCGGTTCAAATCCGGCCTCCGCAACCAACCGATACTGCAACAGCAGTATCAAGTAAAAGGTTGGATTCGATGAAAAAAAAGGTATTATACGGACGCGGGGTGGAGCAGCCTGGTAGCTCGTCGGGCTCATAACCCGAAGGTCGTCGGTTCAAATCCGGCCCCCGCAACCAACCGATACTGTACCAGCGGTATCTTATGAAAGTTGGTTTACGATAATACAAGCATTAAGACGGACGCGGGGTGGAGCAGCCTGGTAGCTCGTCGGGCTCATAACCCGAAGGTCGTCGGTTCAAATCCGGCCTCCGCAACCAATCTTAATGACCACAGACAAGCACCTTAACGGGTGTTTTTTTGTATCTGAAATCCGCCAATCCCGATTTTACTCCAGCCAACAACGCCCTCTCCCTGACGTCAATGAAATCAGGTTATCACGCCCGATCAATCATAATGACTTTCGCGTTTTTGCAGCCACATCGCCCATACGGCCAGCGCAGACACCACCGCCGGCACAGCCGCAAGCAGCAACAGATCGGATGCCATCCAATGGCGGGCAATCAACGCAGCGCCCAACAGAGGCCCGAGCATCGAAGCGCCCCGCCCGATACCCAATCCCCAGCCTAATCCGGTTGAACGCAAAAATGTCGGGTAACCGCCGGCAGCCAGCGCATTTACCCCCGGCATGCCCCCGACGACGAAAACGCCCGTGACAAAAACCGAGCTGAAAAGCATCAGCAGATTTTGCGGCTCAAAACCTATCGCGGCTATTGAAATGGCCGCGATTGAAAAGCCCGTGATAAGCACGCTGTAAGCCCCGAATTTATCAATCAGGCGGCCAAGCGCCAGGGTACCTAGAACCCCGCCAAACTGTAATGCTCCAGTGGCCAAATTAGCGATTTCCAGCGACAACCCCGCGTCCTTGATCAGGGTTGGCAGCCAATTTGCCAAAAAATAGAGATCGATAAGATTCATAAAATTCACCAGCCAAAGCAGCAAGGTGAACACGGCGCGGTTATCTCGAAAGAGATCAACCACCGTGGCTTTGGCGCGCTGCATGCCAACATGGCTGTTGGAAAGATCGACGCTCATGGCCTGCTGCTCCGGAAACACTTTTCGCAAGGTTGAACGAATTGCCGCTTCTCCCTTTCCGCATCTCAACATCCATTGTGCCGACTCCGGCAGGTAGGCCCACATAGAAATCGCCAGGATAATCGGCAAAAGCCCCCCGAGAATAAAAATAGCCTGCCAGCCGACGAGCGGGATCAGCAAAGCCGCGGTAACGCCACCCAAACCGCCGCCGATCGCAAAAAAACAGGTAATCGCAGTGATATAGGTCGCTCGCTGGCGTAAGGGGCTGTATTCGACAACCAACGCAATGCAGTTGGGCATCACGCCGCCTAAGGCTATACCCGCAAGGAAACGGAACGCCATCAGTTGGTTAACATTCTGGGCGAAGGCAGAACACAGGGTGAATACGCCAAAAATGAGCGTGGCAGAAATGATGGACGGCCTGCGCCCAATGCGATCGGCAAGCCAGCCCAGAGCAAAGGCACCGATGGCAATGCCGGCCAATCCGGCGCTGAACACCGGGCCCAACACCGCAGTTTCCAGCGACCAGGCATCCCGAATGGCCGGTGCGGCATAGCCCATGGCCTGGATATCGAACCCATCACACATAAGACAAAGCGCGCACATAATCAGCAAAAGCACTTGGCCGCGACGCGTCCCCGTGCTGTCTACCATTTCCTGAATGCTCTGCATTCCTTCGTTTGCGGACATTGACACGGGATATCCTTTTC
>NZ_JACJFQ010000037.1:0-44480 GCF_014164835.1 Serratia sp. OS31
AATGCCAAGAGCCTGAGAAAGGTGCATAAAAAAGGGTTCCAGTCATGTCCTGGAACCCTTTTTACAGCAACCACCGGATCGTTCAACCGATCCTTAAACGATCGGCATTACCGTAAACGGTGGCTTTTTTATCATCAGGTATCAGCTTACTCGGCAGGACGGCTGCGCGGACGACGCGAAGGCGCGCCTGAACGCGGTTTGCCATCACCCTGCGGACGGGCACTGCCGCCACCGCGGTTTTCACGCTGGCCGCCGTTGCCACTGCGCTGGCCGCCACCGTTACCGGCGCGTTGACCACCGCCGTTGCCGCGCGGCGCACCACGTCCACCACCCTGACGGCCGTTAATGATCGGCTCCGCCTTGATGCTTGGATCCGGCTCGTAGCCTGGCAATGCGATACGTGGAATTTCACGCTTGAGCAGGCGTTCGATATCGCGCAGCAGCTTGTGTTCATCCACGCACACCAGCGAGATAGCCTCACCGGTACGTTCTGCACGACCGGTACGGCCGATACGGTGAACGTAGTCTTCCGGTACGTTAGGCAGCTCGTAGTTCACCACGTGTGGCAACTGGTCGATGTCCAGACCACGCGCCGCGATGTCGGTAGCAACCAATACGCGAATTTTACCGTCTTTAAAATCGGCCAACGCACGGGTACGAGCGCCCTGGCTTTTATTGCCGTGGATCGCAGCGGCCGTGATGCCGTCTTTGTTCAACTGTTCGGCCAGGTGGTTAGCACCGTGCTTGGTGCGGTTGAACACCAGCACCTGCTTCCAGTCACCTTCACCGATCATCTGGGACAGCAATTCCCGCTTACGCTTCTTGTCGACGAAGTGCACGCTTTGTTCGATCTGCTCGGACGCGGTATTGCGGCGCGCCACTTCAACCGATGCCGGGTTGTGCAACAGTTTGTTGGCCAGCCCTTTGATATCGTCGGAGAAGGTCGCAGAGAACAGCAGGTTCTGACGCTTGGCAGGCAGCTTGGCCAGCACGCGGCGGATATCATGGATAAAGCCCATATCCAGCATGCGGTCGGCTTCGTCCAGCACCAGAATTTCAACTTTGGACAGGTCTACGGCGCGTTGGTGTTCCAGATCCAGCAGGCGACCCGGTGTTGCCACCAGAATGTCGACGCCGCCGCGCAGTTTCATCATCTGCGGATTGATGCTCACACCGCCAAATACCACCAGCGAACGCAGGCGCAGGTATTTGCTGTAGGCTTCGACGTTTTCGCCGATCTGCGCTGCCAGCTCACGAGTTGGCGTCAGGATCAACGCGCGTACCGGGCGGCGGCCTTTGACCGGATGGTCATGCTTACTCAGCAGCTGCAACAGCGGCAGGGTAAAGCCAGCGGTTTTACCGGTACCGGTCTGGGCGCTGGCCATCAGGTCACGACCTTCCAATACGACAGGGATCGCCTGGCGTTGAATTGGCGTAGGTTCGCGATAGCCCTGTTCTTCAACAGCGCGCAGAATTTCAGCACTTAAGCCGAGGGTTTCAAATGACATAAAGAGAAAAACTCCAGATCCCCCCTAACCTAACAGTGTTCGGTGCAGTTTCCTGGGAGGATTATCAGACGGGACATTAAGCATGACCACGAGGGATTGGCACAAACTGCAGTGCACCAAGCGGGCGATTGTAGCAGAACTCGAACAAGAAAACGCAATTTTACTGGCTCAAAGCACAATATGCCGGGAATTCAGCCTGGTCCGAAAAAATAGCCTTAAATAAACGATGCCTACTGATTGCATTTTACCCAAGTTGGCATAAAGTTAATCATATGATTGATTAACTTTAGCGAGTGCCGTCAATGCCAAATAATCAGACCGCCAGCCGGGCACGGGGTGAGCAGGCGCGACAGCAGCTGATCGCCGCCGCCATCGAGATGTTCGGCGAATATGGCATTCAGGGTGCGACCACCCGCGATATCGCCCAGCGCGCCGGGCACAACATCGCCGCCATCACCTACTACTTCAATTCCAAAGAAGGCCTGTATCTGGCCGTTGCCCAGTGGATTGCCGATTTTATCCAGCAGGCGTTTCGCCCCCTGGCCGAAGAGATAGACCTTTTCTGGCAGTTGCCGGCCACCGAACGCCTGCCGGAGCACTACCTCGACCACCTGAAACGCGGCCTGCTGGCGTTCAGCGATCTGATGACGCAACCGCAGACGCTGAACCTGAGTAAAATCATGTCGCGCGAGCAGCTTTCCCCCACCGACGCCTACCCGCTGATCCACCAACAGGTGGTAGCGCCGCTGCATGACAAGCTTTGTCGCCTGCTGGCGGCCTACACCGGTCTGGATGCGCATTCGACCAAAATTGTGTTGCATACCCACGCGCTGATCGGCGAAGTGCTGTCGTTTCGCGTGGCGCGGGAAACCGTTCGCCGTCAGGCCGGGTGGCAGCAGATCGGCGCGACCGAGGCGGAACAAATCAGCGAGGTGCTGGCTGAACATATCGAGATTCTGGTTAATGGGCTGCGCCAACGCTATGGCGCGTAATTTCAGGCAGGGAGTGTTATGAACAAGAAACGCAGTGCCCTTATTGTGGCGGTTATTGTGCTGATCGCCGCGGCCGTTTACGGGGTTTGGTATTACCAGCAGCAGCAGGACAAACCGCTGACGCTGTACGGCAACGTGGATATCCGCACGGTGAATTTGGGCTTCCGCGTCGATGGGCGGCTGGCGTCGCTGACGGTGGATGAAGGCGATGCGCTTCAGCCGGGGCAATTGCTCGGGAAACTGGACGACGCGCCTTACATCAACGCCCTGCAGCAGGCACAGGCCAACGTCGGCAGCGCCAAAGCCAAACTGGCGCTGCTGCTGGCCGGTTACCGCACCGAGGAAATCGCCCAGGTACGTTCGGAAATGGCTCAGCGTCTGTCCGCGTTCAGCTACGCCGACAGCTACCTGAAACGTCAGCAAGGGCTGTGGGCGAAAAACGCCACTTCTGCCGATGCGCTGGAAGATGCCCGTACCGCACGCAATCAGGCGCAGGCCAACCTGCAGGCGTCAAAGGATAAGCTGGCGCAATACCTGAAAGGCAACCGCCCGCAGGAGATCGAAGAAGCCAAAGCCAATCTGGCGCAGAGCGAAGCCGCACTGGCTCAGGCACAGCTTAATTTACACGACACCACCCTGGTTTCGCCGTCGGCCGGCACCGTGCTGACGCGGGCCGTCGAGCCAGGCACCATGCTCAACGCCGGCGGCACGGTGTTTACCCTGTCGCTGACCCGTCCGGTCTGGGTACGCGCCTATGTGAATGAAGCCAACCTGGGTAAAGCAACGCCGGGCACCGAACTGGAAATTTATACCGACAGCCGGCCTGACAAGCCCTATCACGGCAAAATTGGCTTTGTGTCTCCGACCGCTGAATTCACGCCGAAAAGCGTCGAAACACCGGACCTGCGAACCGATCTGGTGTACCGCTTGCGGGTGATCGTCACCGATGCCGATGACGCGCTGCGCCAGGGGATGCCGGTTACCGTTCACTTTGCCAAACCTTGAGGGGACGGTGATGGAACAGGTGATTGAGCTGGAAGCGCTGGAGAAACGTTTTCCGTCGCTGCAAAAACCGGCGGTCGCCAGCCTGACGACCCGGCTGACCAGCGGCGCGGTTACCGGACTGGTTGGCCCGGACGGCGCCGGAAAAACCACCCTGCTGCGCATGCTGGCGGGTTTGCTCAAGCCCAGCAGCGGCAGGTTGCGCGTCGCCGGGCTGGATCCGATCGCTCAGGATCGCCAGTTGCACGCGATCCTCGGCTATATGCCGCAAAAGTTTGGCCTGTACGAAGATCTGACGGTGATGGAGAACCTGACGCTGTATGCCGATCTGCGCGGCGTCACCGGCGATCTGCGTAAACAGACTTTTGATCGGCTGCTGACATTTACCGATCTCACCCGCTTCACCACCCGACTGGCGGGCAAGCTGTCGGGCGGCATGAAACAGAAGCTCGGCTTGGCGTGCACGCTGGTCGGGCAGCCACAGGTGCTGCTGCTGGATGAACCCGGCGTCGGCGTCGATCCGATCTCGCGCCGCGAGCTGTGGCGTATGGTGCATGAGCTGGCCAACGACGGCATGCTGATCCTGTGGAGCACCTCCTATCTGGACGAAGCGGAACAGTGCCGCGAAGTGTTGCTGCTCAATGAAGGAGAACTGTTGTTCAGCGGCGCACCTAAAGATCTCACCCAGCGCATGGCCGGGCGCACGGTACTGATCGCGCCGCCTGCCGGCAGCCACCGTGCTCTGTTGCAACGGGCGATCTGCCTGCCTGTGGTCACCGACGGCGTGATCCAGGGCAAATACCTGCGCCTGATCCTGAAAGAAGGCGAAGATCACCGCCAGGTGTTGCAGGCGCTGGATCTGCCGGACGCCGAACTGAGCGAAGCGGAACCGCGCTTTGAAGATGCGTTTATCGATCTTCTCGGCGGCGGACCGAACAGCAAGTCGGCACTGGCGGAAATCATGCCAACCGTCGCAGGGGAAAGCACTGAAACCGTGATCGAAGCGCAGGGACTGACGAAAAAATTCGGCGACTTTGCCGCCACCGACCACGTGGATTTTAAAGTACAGCGCGGCGAGATTTTCGGCCTGCTGGGCCCCAACGGGGCCGGTAAGTCCACCACTTTTAAAATGATGTGCGGGCTGCTGGTGCCAACCGAAGGCAAGGCACTGGTGCTGGGGATGGATCTGAAAACCAGCTCCGGCAAGGCACGCCAGCATTTGGGCTATATGGCGCAGAAATTCTCGCTGTACGGCAACCTGACGGTGGCACAAAACCTGAAATTTTTCTCCGGCGTGTACGGCCTGAGCGGCAAAGCGCAGCGCGAAAAAATCAGTGAGATGTCCAGCGCCTTCAACTTCGACCCCATCATCAACCAGACGCCAGATTCGCTGCCGCTCGGCTTCAAACAGCGGCTGGCGCTGGCCTGCGCGCTGATGCACGAACCGGATATCCTGTTTCTCGATGAACCCACCTCCGGTGTCGATCCCCTCACCCGCCGTGAATTCTGGCTGCACATCAACGGCATGGTGGACAAGGGCGTTACCGTCATGGTTACCACCCACTTTATGGACGAGGCGGAATATTGCGATCGCATCGGGTTGGTGTATCGCGGCAAAATCATCGCCGCCGGGACCCCGGACGATCTCAAGCATCAGGTGGCCAGCAGCGAGAACCCCAATCCTTCGATGGAGCAGGCGTTTATCGAACTGGTGCAGGGTTATGATCAGGAGGAAAAAGCATGAATAGCGAAACGGCCAGCGCCAACGACAGCGGTTTCTCCTGGCGGCGGCTGCGCGCGCTGTGCCTGAAAGAGACGCGGCAAATTATGCGCGATCCGAGCAGCGGGCTGATCGCCTTCGTCATTCCGCTGATGCTGCTGTTTATTTTCGGCTACGGCATCAACCTGGATTCCAGCAAGCTGCGGCTGGGGATTTTGATGGAACAACAAAGCGAAGAGGCGCGCGATCTGGCTAACGCTTTTACCGGTTCGCCTTACATCGAGCCCACCATCAGCGACAATCGCCAGCAGCTGATCCAGCTGATGCAAGCCGGGCGCATTCGCGGGCTGGTGGTGATCCCCAATGATTTTGCCCAACGCATGGCACGGCCGCACGACAGCGCCCCCTTACAAATCATTACCGACGGCAGTGAGCCCAATACCGCCAACTTCGTTCAGGGCTATACCCAGGGCGTGTGGCAAATCTGGCAACAACAGCGCGCCACCGACAGCGGTCGCGAAGAAAAGCCCCTGATCGACGTGCAGATGCGCTACTGGTTCAACCCGGCGGCCATCAGCCGGCATTACATCATTCCCGGCGCCATCACCATTATCATGACGGTAATCGGCGCCATCCTCACCTCGTTGGTAATCGCCCGCGAATGGGAGCGCGGCACCATGGAAGCGCTGCTTTCCACGCAGGTGACCCGGGCCGAACTGCTGTTGTCCAAACTGGTGCCCTATTACTTCCTTGGCATGATCGCCATGCTGCTGTGCATGGTGGTTTCGGTGTGGGTGCTCGGGGTGCCCTATCGCGGTTCGCTGCTGATTTTGTTCGTCATCAGCAGTCTGTTCCTCGCCAGTACGCTCGGCATGGGGCTGCTGATTTCCACCATTACCCGCAACCAGTTCAACGCGGCGATGGTGGCGCTGAACGCCGCCTTTCTGCCGTCGATTATGCTGTCCGGCTTTATCTTTCAGATCGACAGCATGCCGGCCATAGTACGCGCCGTCACTTACATCATTCCGGCGCGTTACTTCGTCAGCACGCTTCAAACGCTGTTCCTGGCGGGCAACGTCGGCACGGTGTTGATGATTAACCTGCTGTTCCTGATCGCTTCTGCGGTGGTGTTCATCGGCCTGACGGCCTGGAAAACCCAGCGGCGGCTGGATTAAGGGGAAAGAAGATGTTTCACCGTCTCTGGACGTTAATCATTAAGGAAATGCAATCGCTGCTGCGCGACCCGCAGACCCGTGCCATTCTGATTTTGCCGGTTATTCTGCAGGTGCTGCTGTTTCCCTTCGCCGCCACGCTGGAGGTGACCAATGCCACCATTGCGGTGTACAGCGAAGACAGCGGCCATGCCTCAATCGAGCTGACCCAGCGCTTTGCCAAGGCCAAGGCCTTCTCCCACGTGCTGCTGTTGCGCAGCCCGCAAGAGATACAAAGCGTTATCGATAACCAAAAAGCGCTGCTGCTGATCCGTTTCCCGGCCCAGTTCTCACGGGATATTGCCAGCGGCAATACGGCCTCGCTGCAGTTGTTGCTCGATGGGCGCAACTCCAACAGCGCGCAGATCGCCGCCAACTACGTGCAGCAGATTGTGCAGGACTACCAAAATGAGCTGATCGGCAACCGCGCCAAGCCTAACAACAGCGAACTGGTGGTGCGCAACTGGTATAACCCGAATTTGGACTACAAGTGGTTTGTGGTGCCGTCGCTGATCGCCATGATCACCACCATTGGCGTGCTGATTGTCACATCGTTGTCGGTCGCGCGCGAGCGCGAACAGGGCACGCTGGAGCAGTTGCTGGTGTCGCCGTTGACCACCTGGCAGATTTTTATCGGCAAAGCGGTGCCGGCGCTGATCGTCGCCACCTTCCAGGCCAGCATAGTGTTGCTGATCGGCATCTTTATCTATCAGATCCCGTTCGCCGGTTCGCTGCTGTTGTTCTACGGCACCATGTTGATTTACGGGCTGTCGCTGGTGGGGTTCGGCCTGCTGATTTCGTCGCTGTGCGCCACCCAGCAACAGGCGTTTATCGGCGTCTTCGTGTTTATGATGCCGGCCATCCTGCTCTCCGGTTATGTTTCGCCGGTGGAGAATATGCCCGTGTGGCTGCAAAACCTTACCTGGGTAAACCCCATCCGCCACTTCACCGACATCACCAAGCAGATCTATTTGAAAGACGCCAGTTTCAGCATCATCTGGCACAGCCTGTGGCCGCTGTTGGCCATTACCGCCACCACCGGCAGCGCCGCTTACGCCATGTTCCGCCGCAAAATTGCATAAAAAAAGGGCTCAGCATGCTGAGCCCCTACAGTGTATATCGCGTTTAACGTCGGTTGCCGAAAATGCGCAGCAACATCAGGAACAGGTTGATGAAATCGAGATACAGCGTCAACGCGCCGACAATGGCGTATTTGCGGAAGCTGTCTTTATCATCGGCGTTCAGTTGCTCGCCCATGGCCTTCAGTTTCTGGGTGTCGTACGCCGTCAGGCCAACAAACACCACCACGCCGATGTAGGTAATCGCCCACATCAACGCCGTGCTTTTCAGCCAGATATTGACCAGCGAAGCCAGCACAATGCCGATCAGCGCCATAAACAGCATGCTGCCGAAGCCGCTCAGGTCGCGCTTGGTGGTGTAGCCATAAAGGCTCATCGCACCGAACATGCCGGCGGTCACCACGAAGGTGCTGGCGATCGAGCTGTAGGTGTAAGCGATGAAAATGCTGGAAAGCGTCAGCCCGGTCAGCGCCGAATAGAGCATAAACAGCGAGGTGGCGACCGTGCCACTGAGACGATTAACCATGCCGGAAATGACGAACACCAGCCCTAACTGCGCGATAATCAGGCCAAAGAAGGTGATCTGGCTGGAGAAGATAAAGTTAAGGATCGCAGGCGTGTTGGCCGCGTACCAGGAAACAAACGCCGTCAACAGCATACCGCAGGTCATCCAGCCATAAACCTGCGCCATATAAGCCTGAATGCCGCTGTTGGCACGTTCGACGATTGAACCATTAGAGCGTGGATATCGGTCCATGACGGTTACCTTTTGCGTATGAAACAAGATTTCGAGCCCCATTTATGGGGTTCGGCCTGCTATAAGCGTACCACATAAAACCTGATGGCAAAGCGGCAAAGGTATTGATTTGTTTCCGCTGTTTAACGGTTATTTATCTGCGTTATGCCAGCGTTCCGCGGCCTGCCGATCGCTGTCGCGCGCATCGACCCAACGGTCTCCCTGTCCGACGGCTTCGCGTTTCCAGAAGGGCGCCCGGGTTTTCAGGTAGTCCATGATGAACTCGGCGGCCTCGAACGCCATGCTGCGGTGCGCACTGGTCACGCCAACGAAGACAATCTCATCACCGGGAAACAGTTCGCCCACGCGGTGGATCACCGTCGCGCGCTGCAAGGGCCAACGGCTACGGGCTTCGTCCAGGATCTCGGCCAGCGCTTTTTCGGTCATGCCAGGGTAGTGCTCCAGCGTCAGCGCGCTGACGTCATCGCCCAGATTATGATTGCGTACCTTGCCGGTAAAGGTGACCACGGCGCCATCATCGTCGCACTGCGCCAACCACTGGTATTCGTCGCCGACGCTAAACGGCGCCTCACCCACGCGGATACGGGTATTTTCCACTCTTAACCTCCGGTTACCGGTGGAAAGAAAGCGACTTCATCGCCGGCGCGCAGCGGATGTTCGGCCGCCACCAGCGACTGGTTCACCGCGGTCAGCAGCTTGCCAGACTCCAGCGCCAATGCCCAACGGTCACCGCGTTCGCACAGCGCCTTACGCAGCGCCTCTACCGTCGGGTAATCTGCCGGCATCGATAAATCGCCGGTGCCAACCAGTTCGCGTACCTGAGCAAAAAAAAGAATATTAATCATAGTTCCACCTTAAAATCACCGGATTTGCCGCCGCTTTTCGCCAGCAGCCGCACCGGGCCGATCACCATGTCTTTCTGTACCGCCTTACACATGTCGTAAATGGTCAATGCGGCCACTGAAGCCGCGGTTAACGCTTCCATTTCAACACCGGTCTTGCCGGTCAGCCGGCAGCAGGTTTCAATCCGTACCCGGCTGTGTTCGGGCTGTGCCTCCAACTGCACTTCGACCTTGCTCAGCATCAGCGGATGGCACAGCGGGATCAGCTCCCAGGTGCGCTTCGCGGCCTGGATACCGGCAATGCGCGCCGTGGCGAACACGTCGCCCTTATGGTGGCTGCCATCGATAATCATCGCCAGCGTGGCCGGCAGCATCTCGACGAAGGCTTCGGCGCGCGCCTCGCGCACCGTTTCTGCTTTGGCTGAAACGTCGACCATATGAGCTTCGCCCGCGGCGTTAATGTGAGTTAGCTGCGTCATAATTTTTATTTCTTCAGATGTGGCAGAAAATTGCACGGGCGGTGACGCGCGTCCAACTGCTCTTCAATAATACGTTCCCAGGCGGTGCGGCAGGCGCGGGTCGATCCCGGCATGGCAAAAATCACCGTCTGGTTGGCCATACCGGCCAGCGCGCGCGACTGGACAGTGGCGGTGCCAATCTCTTCATAAGACACCATGCGGAACAGTTCGCCGAAGCCTTCCACTTCACGATCGAACAGCGGCAGCAGCGCTTCCGGGGTGTAGTCTCTGGCGGTAAAGCCGGTGCCCCCGGTGATCAGCACGGCCTGCACCCTTTCATCTGCGATCCACGCGGAAACGCGTGCGCGGATCAGATATTTGTCGTCTTTGACGATGGCGCGATCCACTACCCGGTGTCCGGCTTCAAGCGCCGCTTCTTGCAGGTACTGGCCCGAGGTGTCTTCCGCTTCGCCACGGCTGTCCGAAACGGTCAAAATAGCAATTTGTACCGGAATGAATTCACTGCTGGCATGACTCATTGCTTGCTCCCGTGCAATTGGAAAAGTTATCCGCCGATAAACGACAGGTTCTGCGTTATGCCACTGTTACCCTGATGCAGAAAGTGAGTCTGTTTCTTACTCAGCAGCCCGCCCTGGATGCGGTCCTTCAGTTCATCAAGCTGCTGATCATTCGTCAGCAGATCGCGCAGACCAATGCCCTGCTCGCCGAACAGACACAGGTGTAAATTGCCGATAGCGGAAACACGCAGCCGGTTGCAGCTGGCGCAGAAGTCTTTTTCATACGGCATGATCAAGCCCACTTCGCCCTGATAGTCCGGGTGGCTGAACACCTGCGCCGGGCCGTCGCTGCGGCCGCGCGGCTGACGCTGCCAGCCCTGCTGTTCCAGCTGCAAACGGATCACTTCACCGGAAACGTGGTGCTTGCGAAACAGATCGCCTCCCTCGCCGGTTTCCATCAGTTCGATAAAGCGCAGTTGAATCGGGCGGTCTTTGATCCAGTTAAGGAAGGCGCCGAGCTGTTGGTGGTTCACGTCACGCATCAGCACCGCGTTGACCTTCACCTTGCTGAAACCGGCGCTAAAGGCGGCGTCGATGCCGTCCATCACCTGGCGGAACTTGTCCTGCCCGGTAATGGCATGAAATTGGCGGGGATCCAGGCTGTCGACGCTGACGTTGACTGCCGTCAGGCCGGCATCACGCCAGCCGGCGACGTCGCGCGCCATACGGTAACCATTGGTGGTCACGGCGAGCTGGCGGATGGCCGGGTTTTCACGCACGGCGGCGATGATCTCGGTGAAATCGCGGCGCAGCGAAGGCTCTCCGCCGGTCAGGCGCACTTTTTCGGTGCCCAGTTCGGCGAATGCGCGACTGACGCGTCGGATCTCATCAAGCGACAAGAATGTTTTCGGACTGCCGTTCGGGCGGTAGCCGTCCGGCAAGCAGTAGGTGCAACGAAAGTTGCACACGTCGGTGATCGACAAACGCAAGTAATAGAACTTGCGCTCATAAGCATCAATGAGTTGCGGCACCATAACACCTTCCAAAGTCGGGAGATGCGAACGTTTCCGTTCTGCACCCTGGTGGCTGACTTCGCCACGGCCCAAGCGCCATATTGTTCGCCAGAACAACGTAGGCCCAGAGGCTAGGAGTTTTGGTCTCAGTTCCCGCAGTCGGAGTAGCCGGAACGAAACCGTGGTTTTCATCAGAATTCTAGCGCTAAACAAACGCGATAGCCAACGCGCAATTTCGCTATATAATTGTGTATACAGCGATTTTATGCGGTTCCTAATCTGGTAAACCATGATAAACGCCCTTTACGTAGACGAATTGACCGGAATCACGCAAATCACACTCTTTTTCGCGTTTTTACGCCAAATCCGCTACTTTATGCGGGCAGTTAAGCCCCCTTGTAAGGAAATTTATGCGTAATCGAACCCTGGCCGATCTCGATCGGGTGGTGGCATTAGGCGGCGGTCATGGTCTTGGTCGCGTGATGTCTTCCCTGTCGTCTTTAGGCTCCCGTTTAACCGGTATTGTCACCACCACCGATAACGGCGGTTCTACCGGCCGTATTCGCCGTTCGGAAGGGGGCATTGCCTGGGGCGATACCCGCAACTGCCTGAACCAGCTGATTACCGAACCGAGCGTGGCTTCCGCGATGTTCGAATACCGCTTCAGCG
Source organism: Serratia sp. OS31 (assembly GCF_014164835.1). Taxonomy (NCBI): domain Bacteria; kingdom Pseudomonadati; phylum Pseudomonadota; class Gammaproteobacteria; order Enterobacterales; family Yersiniaceae; genus Serratia; species Serratia sp. OS31. The sequence continues at coordinate 11,770 of NZ_JACJFQ010000037.1, forward strand.
GCAACGGCGAGCTGTCTGGGCACAACCTCGGCAATCTGATGTTGAAAGCCCTGGATCACCTGAGCGTACGCCCATTGGAAGCGATCAACCTGGTGCGTAGCCTGCTGAAGGTGGACGCGGCGCTGATCCCGATGTCCGAACAGCCGGTGGATCTGATGGCGCACGATCATGAAGGCAACCACGTTTACGGTGAGGTGAATGTCGATCAACTTACCGACATGCCTCAAGAGTTGATGCTTTCGCCCCACGTCAACGCCACGCGCGAAGCGCTGGATGCCATCGCGCAGGCCGACGTGATCCTGATCGGACCGGGCAGCTTTCTGACCAGCCTGATGCCTCTGCTGTTGCTCGATGACCTTACGCAGGCTCTGCGTCGCAGCAGCGCCAATATGATTTATATCGACAACCTCGGACGCGAATTAAGCGTCGCGGCGGCGGCCTTGACGCTGAAGAACAAGCTGGAATTGATGGAGGCGAAAATTGGCCGCCAGATGATTGATGCCGTCATTGTCGGGCCAACGGCAGATACCCGTGAAGTGCAGGATCGGGTGGTGATCAAACAGCCGTTGGAAGCACAGGATATTCCTTACCGCCACGATCGTCAGCTGCTGCGCCAGGCGCTGGATCAGGCGTTGATCGAATTAGGTGCCCGCGCCTAAACGCTTACTTGCCGCCACGTAGCCACGGGTTATCGCTGGCGGCCTGCTCGACCATGTCGAGATAAAGATCTTCCACCTGTTTGCGCGCCCAGGGCGTGCGACGCAAAAATTTCAGGCTGGACTTGATGCTGGGATCGCTGCTGAAGCAGTTGATGCGAACTCGTTCAGCCAGCCCTGACCAACCGTAGTTTTCCACCAGTTTATTCAGAAGCTGCTCCAGAGTGATGCCGTGCATCGGGTCTTTGGACTGGTGTTGGGTCATGGTCAGTGGCTCGCAGTAGTCAAATGGCCGCACACCATAATCAGCTTTGGCGGAGGCGACAAGGATTTTATGTTTTGGCAGCGCCGCGCTCTGCAGCGCGCCAATGGGTTATGAAATGGCAATAAACTGCTCACGCAACTGGTGGATTTCATCACGCAAGCCCGCCGCCTGCTCGAACTCCAGGTTCTGGGCGTGGGTATACATCTGCGCTTCCAGCTCGCGGATTTTCTGATCCAGCGCTTTCGGCGTAAGATTTTGGTACTGAGCGGCACTCTCAGAAGCCTTGCCTTTCCCTTTGCCCTTGCTGCGGTTGCCCGGTTTGCCCAACTGCAAAATATCGGAAATTTTCTTGTTCAGGCCCTGCGGCACAATACCGTTTTCTTCGTTGAACGCCTGCTGTTTGGCGCGGCGACGCTCGGTCTCGCCGATCGCTCTGGCCATCGAGTCGGTAATTTTGTCACCGTAAAGGATCGCTTTACCGTTGAGGTTACGCGCCGCACGGCCAATGGTCTGAATCAATGAACGTTCGGAGCGCAGGAAGCCCTCTTTATCTGCGTCCAAAATCGCCACCAGCGACACCTCTGGCATGTCCAGCCCTTCACGCAACAGGTTGATACCCACCAGCACGTCAAACTCGCCCAGGCGCAGGTCACGAATGATTTCGACCCGTTCCACGGTATCGATGTCCGAGTGCAGGTAGCGCACCCGCTCGCCGTGCTCTTCCAGATATTCGGTCAGATCTTCCGCCATGCGTTTGGTCAGCGTGGTGACCAGCACACGTTCGTTGATCGCCACCCGCTTGCGGATTTCGGAAAGCAGATCGTCCACCTGGGTGGTCACCGGCCGCACTTCAATTTGCGGATCCAGCAGCCCGGTAGGGCGCACGACCTGATCGATAATGTCGCCACCGGATTTTTCCAGCTCGTATTTGCCCGGCGTGGCAGACACGTAGATGGTCTGCGGCGCCAGCGCTTCGAACTCTTCAAAGCGCAGCGGGCGGTTGTCCAGCGCCGACGGCAGGCGGAAACCGTATTCCACCAGCGTTTCCTTGCGTGAACGGTCGCCCTTGTACATGCCGCCGATTTGCGGAATGGTCACGTGGGACTCGTCGACCACCAGCAGGCCATCCGCCGGCAAATAGTCGAACAGCGTCGGCGGTGGCTCGCCTTCGCCGCGTCCGGACAGGTAGCGCGAATAGTTTTCAATGCCGGAGCAGTAACCCAGTTCGTTCATCATCTCCAGATCAAACTGGGTGCGCTGCGTCAGACGCTGTTCTTCCAGCAGCTTGTTGTTGGCCAGCAGCACCTTGCGCCGCTCGGCCAGATCCACCTTGATCTCTTCCATCGCCTGCAGGATCCGCTCGCGCGGCGTCACATAGTGCGATTTGGGGTAAATGGTAAAACGCTGCACTTCTTGTTCGATCTGGCCGGTCAGCGGATCAAACAGCGAAAGCCTTTCGACCTCTTCGTCAAACAGCTCTATGCGCAGCGCCAGTTCGTCTGATTCCGCAGGGTAGACGTCTATCACCTCACCGCGCACGCGGAATGTCGCGCGCTGGAAGGCCTGATCGTTGCGGCTATATTGCAGCTCCGCCAAACGGCGCAGGATCGCCCGCTGATCGATGATCATGCCTTTGGTCAGGTGCAACATCATCTTCAGGTACAGATCCGGATCGCCCAGGCCGTAAATCGCCGAGACCGAGGCCACCACGATCACGTCACGACGTTCCAGCAGTGCTTTGGTTGCGGAAAGGCGCATCTGCTCGATGTGTTCGTTCACCGAGGCGTCTTTTTCGATAAAGGTGTCGGAGCTGGGGACGTAGGCTTCCGGCTGGTAGTAGTCGTAGTAAGAAACGAAATACTCGACCGCATTATCGGGAAAGAACTCTTTCATCTCGCCATACAGCTGCGCCGCCAAGGTTTTGTTAGGCGCCAGCACCATGGTGGGCCGGTTGAGATCGGCAATCACATTGGCGACGGTAAATGTCTTGCCCGACCCGGTCACGCCGAGCAGCGTTTGGTGCGCCAGGCCATCCTCCAGGCCCTCTTCCAGCTTGCGGATGGCTTCCGGCTGATCGCCGGCCGGTTTGAATTCGGAATGCAGTTTGAAAACTTTACTCATAGACCCTTCGTCTTTCAAATTGCCGCGTTGCTACCGGCTGTCGTAGTGGGCGGGCGCAGCATGCAGCGCCCCTGCCTGGCGGAGAGGCGCGCGCTCGGGCGGCCATGGAGCTGTTGCTCGGTGAATGGCCTCTAATTATGGAAAGCCACGGCGATTTTCGCCAGTGCCTATGATACTGGATATAAAACCAGCTTCAAGCGGTTCGTCGCTTTAGCGTGCGCCAAATCAGGCCGAATGCACCGCCAGGGTTACAGCGGCGTGACATTTTTATTGTCAATAACAGATTTATCCCCAAAATCCGCCACGAATTAACTTATTGATAGCACTGTGGCGAAAAATCATACATAGGAACTTCATCAATACATCGGCCGCTTGATTTTAGTTAATTTATTGATTAATAATGATTTTATAAAAAAGACGAGATTGCGGACAAAGCGAACAGAACCCGCGTCCGCTCTCGCTTTAAACCGGTTTTCTAAATCTAATGCACAAGGTTATCCACAGGAATAGTGGATAACTCTCACCGCCCCGCCCCCGGCGGGAGTTGCAGAAAGAACGCTTTTTGCCGTTTCTGCCGGCCAAGATGGCTTTTTTAGTTATTTTTTCACAAAAATATCGCTTTGTTTATGCCGATTAATGCTAAAAAGCCCCATTGCCAAAAACAGATTTGTCCCATTGTTACCTTCCTTTGCTGCATCTTGCGGCGAGCGATGAAATAGCTTGCACCATAACTTTTCTGTTCAGCACCGGAAGAGTGCAAAAATCGTCCGTGTTAACTTTCCCGCTGTTTTTCCCCGGTTCCACCCAGCCCACGTCTGGCGCGCCAGACCGTTAACAAGGCAATAACAATCTCTGATTTACGCCGTTTAAAAAGTTGGCCCAAGGGTTGCATTACCCTTTCACGGCGAAAGTGGGCTCGGGGAAATCAACGCCCCGAAACGACAGAATGAGCTGCTCGGGGTTTAGCGTCACGCCAATGCGAATCAACTGACATTGACGACATAAACATGAGAGAGCGCTGACTAATGGCCTTTAGCTGCCATTTTCACCTATGTATTGCTTGCTTAAGTCAAAACTTAACTACCTCATTGAAGGTAGCAGATCAGCATTTTGTTCCAGACATTGAAACACTCGGGAAAGAAACCGCTAAGGCGGAAATCGCAGTAGGGAGTGGATGAAGCAAGGAAGAACGGGTTCGCCCCCCTTCCCTGCAACGGCCGCCCTGCGGTTCAGGCAGGTGAAATCGGCGCGGCCTGTTAAAGCTGCGTTACGCCGTCGCCCGCCATGAGCGTACAACCACGAGTGGCAGACAGGTCTTTGAGGAGAATGCCAGATGTTGAGTTTAAGGTCAGTGAATCAGTTTTATGGGCAAAACCATACCCTGTGGGATATCAATCTGGAACTGCCGCGTGGCCAATGCACGGTACTTATCGGCCGTAACGGCGTAGGCAAAACCACGTTGGTCAACTGCATTATGGGCCATTTGCCGGTGGTCAGCGGCAGCATGACCTGGCAGTTGGCAGACGAACCCCCGCAAAATCTGCTGCAGCAGCCCGTAGAAACCCGCACGGAGCTGGGGATCAGCTACGTTCCCCAGGGCCGACAGATCTTTTCGCAGCTCAGCGTAGAGGAAAACCTGCAGGTGGCGCTGATGGCCGGGCGAGATAAATCCCGACGCATTCCGCCGTTGATTTATAACCTGTTTCCCAATCTAAGGGAGATGCGTGGCCGTCGGGCCGGCGATTTGGGCGACGGTGAACAGCAACAGCTGGCAATTGGCCGTGCGCTGGTACTGGAACCGGAGCTGCTGATCCTCGACGAACCCACCAGCGGTGTTCAACCGTCCATCGCCGCCGATATCGGCAACGTGATCCGCAAGCTTAACCGGGAATTGGGCATGACTATCCTGCTGGTGGAGCACAAGCTGCCCTTTGTCCGCCGCGTGGCGGATCGCTTTTGCCTGATGGATCAGGGGCGCAGCGTGGCGAATGGTACGCTGGAACAGTTGGATGAGGATTTGATCAATGCCTATCTGGCGGTGTGACGAACAGGATCTGGGGGAAGAAATTTCCCCCAGTCTCCTTATAAAACGCTCAAATCCAGATGCTGCCCCAGCGCCTGCCGTTCAACTTCGGGCAGATGGGGGATCTCCCCCAGCAGCGGGGCCGGTAACATGCGGCGCAGCGTGGCCATATATTCCTGATGGCGGCGACCCGGTGCGCAAACGTCATTGGCGATCCAACCGACCAGCGGCAACCCCGCCTGCCGGATAGCCTGTGCGGTCAGCACGGCATGGTTAATGCAGCCCAGCCGTATTCCGACCACCAAAATAACTGGCAGTTGTTCCTGCTGCACCCAGTCGGCGAAGGTATGTTGCTCACTAAGCGGCGTAAACCAGCCCCCGGCACCCTCGACCAACAGCCAATCGGCCCGCTGCTCCAGGTGACGTAACCCGGCGGAAAGCTGAGCCAGTTCGATCGGTCGCCCTTCGTCGGCGCTGACAATGTGCGGTGAGGTCGGTTCTGCAAACACATAAGGGTTTACTTCGCCATAGCTTAGCGCCACCGAACTATTGGCCTGCAATGCCAACGCATCGCCGTTACGTAGTCCTTCCATGGTCATCTCGCTGCCTGAAGCTACCGGTTTGTAGCCGGCCGTGCGGTAACCCGCCAAATTGGCTGCCTGCAGCAAGGCGCTGCTGGCCACGGTTTTGCCCACTTCGGTGTCGGTGCCGGTGACAAACCAACGCTTAATCACGATAAATCACTCCATAAACCAGATGATAACTGAGCGGGAACTGCCCGCGGCGGCAGGGATAGGCTGCCTGCAAAGCAGCGAGGCGCTGTCGGGACAGCAGGCCGGCTTCGCGCCCCTGATGCAAATGGGTGGCACCGATCCCCTTGAGGGAGCGCATCAACGCCATTACGTCCGCGTAATTCAGGGTTTGCCATTCCGCCTGCAGGTGATGGCGATAACCCGCACAGGCCGCCTCAATCTGCGCCAGCGGCAGAAAATCATTAACATGGCGCTCACCGTCCACCTGCTGCCAGGCATCACCCAGTTCTTGCAGCGATCCTTGCGCCAGGGTGGAAAAAAGAATCACGCCGCCCGGGCGGGTAACGCGGTACAGCTCTGCCAACGCACGCGGCAGATCGCTGCACCATTGCACCACCAGGCTGCTGAAACTGATGTCCACGGCGGCGTCGGGTAGAGGCACATTTTCGATGTCGCCTAACAGATAATGATCCGCCGCCTGCTGCTGTCGGGCAAAGGCCAGCATGCCCGGCGCCAGATCGAGCGCCGTCACCTGCTTGCCCAGCTCTCGCCAGCGGCGGCTGAAATAACCGGTGCCACAGCCGGCATCGAGCAGTTGCTCGCCACGGTGTTCCTGCCCCATCCCCAGTAAGCGCTCACCCACATCACGCTGCAATACCGCCGCCGCGTCATAACTTACGGCCGCGCGGCTAAAGGCCGAAGCGACCGCTTGCTTGTTAACCTGTTCAAACGCTGACGTCATGCAATACCTCCAGCAGACGATCGATATCCTGCGGCTGATGCGCTGCCGTCAGGGTAATACGCAGACGCGCGCCGCCCGGCGGTACCGTCGGCGGGCGGATCGCACTCACCCACAGGCCTTGCCCACGCAGGTGCTGCGCCAAATCAAGCGCTCGCTGATTATCCCCCACCAGCAACGGCTGAATGGCGGTAAGCGACTCCGTCAGCGTCAGCGACAATTGGGCCGCCCCCTGGCGAAAACGATGAATATTGCTGTGTAACCGGGTGCGAAGTTCGTCGCCCTGCTGGATACAATGCAGAGCCGCTTGCAGCGCACAGGCCTGTGCCGGCGGCATCGCCGTGCTGTAAATCAGATGACGGGCAAACTGCAGCAGGTATTCTGCCGTAGCTTCATCGCACAGGACCGCAGCGCCACTGAGGCCAAAGGCTTTGCCGAAAGTGACCACCAACAACTCGGGCCGTACGCCCTGCTGCCAGCAACTGCCGCGCCCCTGTTCCCCCTGAACGCCAATGCCGTGTGCGTCGTCAACCATCAACCAGCCGCCCGCCTCGCGGGTCAAACGGTGCAGCGCTGCCAGAGGGGCACTGTCGCCGTCCATACTGAAAACTCCTTCGGTGACCGCCAGCGTCTGGCCGCCACAGGGTTTCGCCAGCAAATCGGCCAATGCCTGCGGTTGGTTATGCCGAAAACGCCGCAGTTGGGCCGGTGAGTGAGCCGCCGCCTCCAGCAGCGAAGCGTGGCTAAGCCGATCGGCCAGAATGCGATCCTCTTCCTGCATCAACGCCGCCAGCAGCGCCTGATTGGCGGCATAGCCGGAGATAAACAGCAGCGCACGTGGATAGCCCAGCCATTCCGCCAACTGCTGCTCCAGCGCCTGATGTGCGGTACAAAAACCGGTCACGTGGCCGGAACCACCGGACCCCACGCCATATTGCTGCGCACCCTGCTGCCAGGCAGCGATCACCTGCGCATTCTGGCTCAGCCCCAGATAGTCATTGCCGGAAAAATTCAGGTAGCGTTGGTCGTTAAGCTGAAGATGGCGACCATTGCCGCCCTGATTCACCAGACGGCGGCGGTAAGCGGCGCTCTGTTGCCGCTCCTCCAGCGCCTGTGCAATACGTTGTTGCCAGCTCATTACAGCGCCGCGTTGTAAAACTCGGCGGTATCGGCCTGCATCAGGCGCGCAGCCAGCACTTCTTGTTGCTGATTGTCGCCGTGCTCGGTTTCGGTCTGCTGCGGGTTGAGGCCCAGCTTGCGGAACAGCTGCAGATCCTTGTCCTCTTCCGGGTTTGGCGTGGTCAGCAGCTTGCAGCCATAGAAGATGGAGTTGGCGCCGGCCATAAAGCACATTGCCTGGGTTTGTTCGTTCATCTGTTCGCGACCGGCAGAAAGACGGACGTAAGAAGCCGGCATCATGATGCGTGCCACTGCGATAGTGCGAATGAAATCAAAAGGATCGACGTCTTCGTTATCCGCCAGCGGCGTCCCCTTGACCTTCACCAGCATGTTGATCGGCACGCTCTCCGGCGGAGTGGGCAGATTGGCCAACTGCACCAGCAGCCCGGCGCGGTCACGCACCGTTTCCCCCAACCCAACGATGCCGCCGGAACAGACCTTGATGCCCGCACCGCGCACCTTGCCCAGCGTATCCAGACGTTCCTGATAGCTGCGGGTGGTGATGATGCTGCCGTAGAATTCCGGCGAGGTATCCAGGTTGTGGTTGTAATAATCCAGTCCAGCCTCGGCCAAGCGTTCCGCCTGAGATCCCTCCAGCGTGCCCAGCGTCATGCAGGTTTCCATCCCCATGGCCTTCACGCCTTGCACCATTTGCTGCAGGTAAGGCATATCGCGCTCGTGCGGGTTTTTCCACGCCGCGCCCATGCAGAATCGGGTCGAACCGTTTGCCTTGGCCTTGCGCGCCGATTCCAGCACCTGCTCCACCTGCATCAGCCGCTCCGACTCCAGGCCGGTTTTGTAGCGGGAGCTTTGCGGACAGTACTTGCAGTCTTCCGGACAGGCGCCGGTTTTGATTGATAACAGCGTGCTCACCTGCACCTGACGCGGATCAAAATGCTGGCGGTGAACCGTCTGGGCTTCAAACAATAACTCAAGCAGGGGTTTATCAAACAGGGTCTGGGCAAGACCCACTGTCCAGTGAATGCGATCGGCCATCACGGCGTCTCCAAAAATGAAAAAAGTGTCGTCAGTTTAGATATTGTGGATATACTGTCAACCATTACACACATGATTTGGTTTACAAGTATGTCTGTCACTGCCTCCGACCTGGAATTCGATCAGCGCCATATCTGGCACCCTTACACCTCGATGAGCCACCCACTGCCCTGTTATCCGGTAGAGGCCGCCAGCGGCGTTGAACTGCAGCTGGCCGATGGCCGACGCCTGATTGACGGTATGTCGTCCTGGTGGGCGGCCATTCACGGTTATAACCACCCGCAGTTGAACCTGGCTGCGACACAGCAGTTGGAAAAGATGTCGCACGTGATGTTCGGCGGCATTACCCATCCCGCCGCGATCGAGCTGTGTCGCAAGCTGGTCGCCATGACGCCGGAAGCGCTACAGTGCGTGTTCCTGGCAGATTCCGGCTCGGTGGCGGTGGAAGTGTCGCTGAAGATGGCGTTGCAATACTGGCAAGCGCGCGGAGAACGGCGGCAGCGTATTCTGACTCTGCGCCACGGCTACCACGGGGATACCTTCGGCGCGATGTCAGTGTGCGATCCGGACAACTCGATGCACAGCCTGTATCAGGGATATCTCGCGCCACACCTGTTCGCCACTGCGCCACAGTGCGGTTTCGATCAGGCCTGGGATGAACATGATATTGCCCCGTTCGCCGCACTGCTGGAGCAGCATGCCGGTGAAGTGGCAGCGGTGATCCTGGAACCGGTGGTTCAGGGGGCGGGCGGCATGCGCATCTACCATCCGACTTACCTCAAACGAGTACGCGAACTCTGTGACCGTTATCAGGTACTGCTGATTGCCGATGAGATCGCCACCGGCTTCGGACGTACCGGCAAGCTGTTTGCCTGTGAACATGCCGACGTGGTGCCGGATATTCTGTGTCTGGGCAAGGCGTTGACCGGCGGCTACATGACGCTTTCCGCCACCCTGACCACGCGCCACGTGGCGGAAACCATCAGCAACGGCGCTGCGGGCTGCTTTATGCACGGCCCTACCTTTATGGGCAATCCTTTGGCCTGCGCGGTGGCGAATGCCAGCCTGTCGCTGCTGGCGGAAAACCGCTGGCAGCAGCAGGTGGCCGCTATCGAAACCCAGTTGAAACAGCAGCTATTGCCGCTGAAAATGCAGCCAAAAGTAGCGGACGTGCGAGTATTGGGAGCGATTGGCGTGGTGGAAATGCGCGAACCTGTGGATATGGCGCAGCTACAGCGCGGATTCGTCGAGCGCGGCGTGTGGATCCGCCCCTTCGGCAAACTGATTTACTTGATGCCACCTTACATCATCGATCCTGAACAGCTCAGCAAATTGACCGCCGCGGTCACCGCCGCGGTGCAGTAACAGGTTACCAATGCTGGTCCAGATAACGGGCCAGCAATACCAGGCACAACACCCACAGCAATATGATCATTACCGCCGCCATCCGGCCGGTAGGATTATCGATACGCCTTTGCGCCTTCTCGCGAAACTCCGCCATCAGCGGATTGGGGATCAACCGCACCGCCAGCATAATGCCCAGCGGCACTATAACCACGTCGTCCAGATAGCCCAGCACCGGAATAAAGTCCGGGATCAGATCGATAGGCGATACTGCATAACCCGCCACCAGCAGGGCGATCAATTTGGCATACCAGGGCGTGCGCCGGTCGCGGGCGGCCAGCCAAAGAGCATAAATGTCGCGCTTGATGCCCTTGGCCCAGCGGCGCAGCCAACCAAACCACGGCGTGCGTTTTTTTAATGAAATCATGATTGCTTGTATCGATCTGTGAATTATTGATGTCGCGTATGTAGCTTCGGCGTTAACGAGGATAACCCATAGAGCAGGCCGCTGGCGAGGTGCAATGAGGCTTGTGTTATGACGTCAAAAAGGTCTAGCTTAGGCATTCAGCTTTTACCGACCAATGGAGTCATTATGAGCTTTCGTTTGTACAGCAACGATCTGCAAGACGGCGCGAAAATGCCGGAGCGCCAGGTGTTTAACGGCATGGGTTATCAAGGCGATAATCTGTCGCCGCATCTGGCCTGGGACGGCGTGCCGGAAGGCACCAAGAGTTTCGTGATTTCGGTTTACGATCCCGATGCGCCGACCGGCTCCGGCTGGTGGCACTGGGTGGTGGCCAATATCCCGGCAACCACGCGTGAACTGCCGCAGGGCGCAGGTTCCGGCAAGGGCGGCTTACCGACCGGCGCGATCCAGACCCGCACCGATTTTGGTTCCGCCGGTTATGGCGGCGCAGCGCCACCGCAGGGAGAAAGCCACCGCTATCAGTTCACCGTCCACGCACTGGACGTAGAAAGCATTGAGGTGGATGAAGGTTCCAGCGGTGCCCTGGTCGGTTTCAACGTGCACTTCCATAGCCTTGGCAGCGCCACGCTGACGGTGAAATACAGCTGATTCTCGGGAAAAAGAACCCCATCCCGAGAGACTGTAGGGGCGCAGCATGCTGCGCCCTCATTATTCATTCGCCCTTAGGGCAACCGGGCATCATTTACTTCTACTTCGCTAATACGCTTACCCACATCGGGCCTCTACCCACCGGGTAACGTGCCAGAGTGGTCAGCTTGCCGCTGGTCTGATCGATTTCATACACCCCGATATGATCGGACTTCTGACCGGACGAGATCACAAAGCGGCCGCTGTGGTCGATGTTGAAGCCGCGCGGCTGCTCTTCGGTCGGGTGGTACCCGACAACCGACAGGGTGCTGCCGTCTTCGGAGACGCTGAAAATCGTCAGTATGCTGGCGGTGCGGTCGCTGGTGTAGAGGAAGCGGCCATTCGGCGTGAGGTGAATATCCGCCGCCCAACGGGTGCCGTTGAAATCGGCAGGCATGATATCCAGCGTTTGCGCCTGGGTGTATTTAGCGCCGTTTTCACTGATGGCCAGCACATCTACCGTACCGTCCAGCTCGTTGACGCAGTAGGCATATTTGTCGTTCGGGTGGAATGCCATGTGGCGCGGACCGGCACCGGCGGCAGTTGCTACCGCTTCCTGAGCATGCGGCGTCAGTTCGCCCTGTTGATCCAAATTGAACAGACGAATGCGATCTTCTTTCAGGCAAGGCACCAACAGCAGTTGGTTGGTCGGGTCGATATTGGCCGAGTGCGGCGCAGTTAAACCGTCAATCTGCTGAATAGGTGCACCCACTACGCCGTCATGGCCAATAGGACTGACGCTGGCGCAGTTGCCGCTGTAGGAGGCGGAGAACAGATAACGCCCCTGCAAATCGGTAGAGATATGGGTCGGGCTGCCCGGCAGCGGTGCCATGCCGGCCTGTTGCAGCGTACCGTCCGCCTCGATGCGGTAGCTGACAATGCCGAACGCCGGGCGCACGCCGACGTACAGGTGCGTTCGGTCCGGGTGGATCGCCATCGGTTGCACCTGGCCCGGGACTTCGACGGTTTGCAGCAGCGCCAGGGCCCCCGCATCGCCTAACTGCCAGACGTGAATTTGCTGGCTTTCCGGGCTGGCGACATAAACGATTTGCTTCATGTGTTCTCCTTGAATAGGGTAAGAGAGAAACCGGTTTCAGGTTTTTCGGTTTCCCCTAGCTTACCTCACATCCGTGACATAACAACCCTGTGTTGCTGAGGAAATCTGTGCTGTTTTATCCATCGCTTATCCGGTGTACCATCGGTTTAATTTTGTTGCTAACGATAATGAGATCCCTATGAGCTACCGCGTCATTGCCCTCGATCTGGATGGCACCCTGCTGGACAACCAAAAACGCATTTTACCGCAGTCGCTGGCAGCCCTGGCGCAAGCGCGCGCTGCCGGTATCAAAGTGATTGTCGTCACCGGCCGCCATCACGTGGCGATCCACCCGTTTTATCAGGCGTTGGAGATAGACACCCCGGCAATCTGCTGCAACGGCACCTATCTGTATGACTTCCAGCAGCAAAAAGTGCTGGCCGCCGATCCGCTGGCCAAAGATCAGGCCAAACTGGTGCTGCAAATGCTGAAACAAAGCGGTATTCACGGCCTGATGTACGTGGACGACGCCATGCTGTATCAGGAACCGAGCGGCCACGTCACCCGTTCACTGGCCTGGGCGGAAACCCTGCCGCCGGCACAGCGCCCAACGCTGTTGCAGGTCAACAGCCTGGTGCAGGCAGCCGATGAAGCGCAGTCAATCTGGAAGTTCGCCACTTCGCACGCCGATATTCCTGCGCTGCGCCAGTTTGCCGAAACGGTAGAAAAAGAGCTGGGACTGGCCTGCGAATGGTCGTGGCACGATCAGGTCGATATCGCCAAAGGCGGCAACAGCAAAGGCAAACGCCTGCAGCAGTGGGTCGAGTCGCAGGGCCTGAGCATGGATCAGGTGGTGGCTTTCGGGGATAACTACAATGACCTCAGCATGCTGGAAGCGGTAGGCCTGGGCGTGGCGATGGGCAATGCCGATGACGCTATCAAGCAACGCGCCGATTTGGTGATCGCCGATCACCTGCAGCCCGGCATCGCCGAGGTGATCCGCACGCGCGTACTGGGTCAATAATTCGTGATTGCCCTCCCCACAGGGAGGGCGCTATTTAACGCGCTTCGCGGCTGATCGACACGCTTTTCACCTGCGCATACAACCATTGACCAGGGCGGATCGCCAGCTCATCACGCGCCCACGGCGTAATACGTGCCCACAACACGCTCTCCCCCACCGCCAGTTTCACCTCCACCTGTCCATCCACGTCCAGGCATTCGGTGACTTTGGCCGGCAGTACGTTGCGGATACTGCTGTTGACCGGTGGTTGCAGCACCAATGAAACATCGGCGGCGTTGATTCGGATACGCAGTTGAGCACCCAAGGCGGCATCGACCCCGCTGACCCACAGGCGTTGGTCGCCCAGCGCCAGGGCCGTCATGGCGTAGCGCGCATGATGTTCAATCACGCTGACGCGCAGCACGCTGCTTTGATCTTCACGCTGCAACCATGGTCGCAATGCGCTGCTGGCCCATACTTCTTCCAGCCCGCCAAATGCCCTGACCTGACCGTTATCCAGCACCATCACCTGCTCTGCCAGTCGCAGAATTTCATCCATGCTGTGGCTGACGTAAAGGATCGGCGTATTGACGTCCTGCGCCAACCGCTCCAGATACGGCAGCAGTTCGCGTTTGCGCGGCAGGTCCAGCGACGCCAGTGGTTCATCCATTAACAGCAACTCCGGCGCGGTCAATAAAGCACGGCCAATCGCCACCCGCTGTTTTTCGCCGCCGGACAGCGTCAACGGCAGGCGGTTGAGCAAGGGCCCGATGCCCAGCAGTTCAACAATATTGTCGAACTGCGCACGCATGCTGGTCGCCATACCGTATTGCAGGTTGCCGCGTACCCGATAATGCGGGAACAGGCGCGCGTCCTGAAACACGTAGCCAATCCGCCGCTTCTCCGGTGGCAGGCACAGGCCGCTGGCGGTATCCACCAGCGTACGGTCATTCAGCACAATACGGCCTTGCTGCAGGCGCGTCAGGCCGCCAATGGCATTGATTAAGGACGTTTTACCCGCGCCGGACAGGCCAAAAATCGCGGTGATGCCCTGAGCGGGCAGATCGGCGCGCACGTTAAGGTTTAAATCCCCAAGGCGTTGCGAGAAATCCAGCTCCAGCATTATACGCCCATCCGTTTACGGCCCCAGCGGGCCAGCCACTCGGACACCATCAGTGAAACCAACGACAGCACTATGGCTATCACGCACAGGCGCGCGGCGGCGGCTTCAGCCCCCGGCGTTTCAATCAGGGTATACATCGCCAGCGGTATGGTGCGCGTCTCGCCGGGAATGTTGGAAACAAAGGTAATGGTGGCGCCGAACTCGCCCAGAGAACGGGCAAAGGCCAATACCACACCGACAATCACGCCGGGCAGCGACAGCGGCAGCGTGATGGTGAAAAACACCCGCCACGGGTTGGCGCCCAGGGTGCGGGCTGCCTGCTCGAGCCGGGTATCCACCGCCTCCAGCGCCAACCGGATGGCCCGCACCATCAGCGGAAACGCCACCACGGCGGAAGCCAGCGCCGCACCGCGCCAGCTAAAGCTGAAACTGAAGCCAAACCAGTCATACAGCCATTCGCCAATCACGCCACGCCGCCCCATGGCGATCAGCAATAAATAGCCGACCACCACCGGCGGCAGTACCAGCGGCAGGTGAATAATACTGTCCAGCAGCGATTTACCCGGGAAACGGCAGCGTACCAGCACCCAGGCCATCAGAATGCCAAAGGGTAAACTGCACACCACCGCCAGGGCGGACACTTTCAGGCTCAGTTCAACGGCCTGCCACTCGTACTCACTCAGGATCATTTACGCGGGGAGAATCCATAATGTTTGAAAATAGCAGCCGCTTCCGGGCTCTTCAGGTAACTGTAGAACGCGCTGACGGCCAGAGTTTGATGCCCTTTAACTATCGCCATCGGGTATTCCACCGGTTTGTGGCTGTCTTCCGGGAAGATGGCCACCACGCTGACTTTATCACTGGCTACCGCGTCTGAGCCATAAACAATGCCTAACGGCGCTTCGCCGCGTTCTACCAGTGCCATGGCGCTGCGTACGTTGTTGGCCCGTGCCAGCTTAGGCTCCAGCGCGGTCCAGGCACCGAGATTCTGCAGCGCTTCCTTGGCATAAATGCCGGCAGGCACGTGGTCCGGATCGCCCACCGACAGGCGGCCGCCATTGAGCAGTTTTGTCCAGTCGGTTTGCTTGTCGAGCGTGATTTTAGCCGGTTTGGCATCTTTTGCGGCGATCAGCACCAGTTCGTTCCCCAACAGGGTATATCGGGTGTCTTTGACCATTTGCTGCTTGTCGATGGCGTAATCCATCCACTGCTGATCGGCAGAGATAAACAGATCGGCCGGTGCGCCCTGCTCAATCTGGCGCGCCAACGTGGAAGAGGAGGCGAATGAGGAAACCACCTGCACATCCTTGCCCTTCTGGTATTGGGTCGCGATATCCTGCAGCGCGTTCGTCAGCGAGGCGGCCGCAAAAACGGTGACTTTATCCGCTGCCGATGCCTGCATGACCATACCGGATGCCAATACGATACCGCCGACCCACTTAGTCCATTGCTGTTTCATTGTTTTCTCCGCAAGTTAACGTGCATTATCACTCTTCGTTATATAAAAAATAATATAACGTCGCGCAGAAGCTTGTCATGCGGTTTATCGGCAGGGTGTGAGATATCTTGAGAAACACCTGCCGAACGACGCCGGCAGGCTTAAAAAGGGGACGGGTAACGATCAGTGCTGGGTGCGGTTTTCTTTCGAACGGCCCACTTTGGAGAAAATGTTGAACACTTCCGCCAAACCGTAGATCAGGCCGAGGATGATGGCCATCACCACCGGAACCATGACCACAGCGAACAGCAAACTTTTCAATAAATCCAACATGGTAGCCTCACTTAACTGCCCATTGAGCGGTAATGAACACCGCCACGTACATTCCAGTTTAAACCAAAAAACCGACTAAAACGGGGTTATTTTAAAGACTGTGCAGAATTTGTAACCGGCCAAACGTGCCATTTGTGCTCCGGTGCCGCCTTTCGACCTGCGGTGAACGCTATTGAACAGGGTAATAGATCAGCGGCGCGGCGTAATCGCTAATCGCAACCAGCCGAGCCTCTACGCCATAAACCTTGTCTATCGTCTCCGATGTCAGCACCTGCTGCGGGGGGCCGAAGGCGTGCAAACCTCCCTGCTTTAACAACATCAGCCGGTCACAGTAGCAGGCCGCCAAATTCAGGTCGTGCAGCGAAACCACTACGCTGATGCCCAGCCGCCGCAATAACGCCATAAACTGCTGCTGATGGGCAATATCCAGATGGTTGGCAGGCTCGTCCAATAATAGCCATGGCGTTTGTTGCGCCAGCGCGCGTGCCAGATGAACGCGTTGCTGTTCCCCGCCGGACAGCTGTTGCCATTCACGATCGGCCAGGTGCGAAATACCGACCTGCTCCATCGCCTGCCCGGCAATGCGATAATCTTCCGCGCTGAACCCTGCCCAGCGACTGGCGTAAACCAGACGCCCGAGCAACACCACGTCTTTCACCGGAATGGCAAACGCACCGGGCCCGGACTGTTCGAGGAAAGTCATGCGCCTGGCTCGTTCGCGCCCTTTCAGTGAGGCAATGTCGGTTTGCTGCAGATATACCCGGCCACGGCTGGGAGGGATCAATCCCGCCAGCAACTTGAGCAGCGTGGATTTTCCGCTGCCGTTGACGCCGAGCACGCCGGTAATTTCACCGGGCCGGGCGTGAAAACTGAGGTTATTCAGCACCACCCTTTCTGCCGTTGACCACCCCAACCCTTCGGCGCGCAGTCCCGATAACCCGATTTCAGCGATCATGCGTTTATTTTCCGATACAGCAAGGTGAGGAATACCGGGACACCCAACAACGCGGTCAAGACGCCCACCGGCAGTTCACGCGGTTCAAACAAAGTTCTGGCCAGGGTGTCCGCCGCGACGGCAAACAAAGCGCCGCACAGCGCGCTGGCCGGCAGCAGCACCCGGTGACGCGGCCCGACCAACAGTCTGGCGACGTGCGGCACCGTCAGCCCAATAAACCCCACCGCGCCGCTGAAGGCGACGATAACGGCCGTCAGCGCCATGGTAATGCCGTACAGCAGCAGTTTCAGCGGCGCCACCGCCACGCCCAACGACGCCGCGGTCAGGCCGCCGAACGCCAATGCGTCCAGCTCGCCCGCTTTCATCCAGCAAATCGCCAGTGCCGCCGCCAGCAGCAGAGCGCAAAGCCCCACCTGCGACCAGCGGGCGTCGCTGAAGGATCCCAGTAGCCAGAACATCACACCACGCGTGGCGTTAGCGTCCGCTTGCCACAGGGTAATCAGCGAGGTCAGTGCCGAAAGCAGTTGCGTGACCGCGACCCCCGCCAAAATAAACAGCGATGACTCGGCGTTCAGGGAACGCCCGGCGAGCAGTAAAACCAGGGCAAAGGCCCCGGCCGCACCGATAAATGCCCCGCCAGACACCGACAGCAGACCGCCGCCGAGCCCCAACACCAGCACCAGAACGGCGCCCACGCCCGCCCCGGAAGAGATCCCCAACACCCAGGGATCGGCCAATGGGTTGCGCGTCAGCGATTGCAGGACGGTGCCGGCCAACGCCAGACCGGCCCCCGCCACCGCGGCCAACAGCGCCCTGGGCAGTCTCAATGACCAGATTATCCGTTGATAAATCTCGCTACCGTCGTCGGCGTTAACGCCAGGGGCAGACAAAATACGCCACGCGTCATGCAGCGATATTGGCGCCGGTCCGTACAACGAGGCACCGAGCAAAAATAGCGGCAACGCCAGCGCCAGCATGCACAACCAGCCACCTGAACGCCTCGCCCCCCGGCGTACCGTTCCGTTCATACTATTTCCAGCCTGCAATCACGTAGTCATCCAGCAGTTGCCAGACCGGCCCGACCTCGGTAAACCCCGCCTGCGTCAGGCTGGCAAGTTGGAAGTCCAATGCCGTCGCCGGAGGGACAGGACGCCCGGCGAACAGGTTTTCCCGCTGTTGCCGATATTGCGCCAGCTCCGGCAGTTGCTGCACCTTGTCAAACCACCGATCCCAGTCTTCGACGCCGTTTCGCCAGGCCCGTTGTTGCGTCTGGTTATCGTGCAGTTCAGCCAACGTTTTAACGCGTGGCTGCCGATGGTCGTAACGCTGGTGGTCAGCATTCAGAAATACGCCCCCCGTGGGTAGCAGTTCGGCGATGTTTCGATACAGCACCGTCAGCTGTTCCGGCATTAACCAGTGCAGCGCCGTGCTGGAAACCGCCGCGTCAGGCGTTGCCCCTTCAAGCGATGAGAAACACTCAGGATCGGCGAGATCGGCCTGAATGATGCGGATCCTGTCGCCATAGTCCGCCAGGGCGCCGCGGGCGATGGCCAACAGTAACGGATCGAGATCCATCGCCGTCACTTTAGCCTGCGGGAAACGTTGAAGGATGCGCAGGCTTAGCGATCCCGGCCCACAGGCCAAATCGAGCACGTGAAAATCCTCGCCGACCGAAAGCGCTAACACGTCGAGTTGGGCATTGAAACGCGCTTCTCGTTCGGCGATGTAAGCGCCCTGCTGTTGATCCCACGAGGTCAGCAGTGAGGAGAATGAAAGAGAGGACATATCAGGGTTCCTTTTTGGGAATGGGTGATCCTAAGGCCTGTTGCTGCAGGCCCTGAATTAAACGTTGCAAAGCCGCCAGGGTACGTACCGAGGGATCCAGATCGTAGCCGGGCAAAATGACATAGCGTTTTTGGCGCACGGCGCGCAGGGTTGAGGTAAGAGGGTGATGCTCCAGAAAATGGATCTTGTCTTTGGCACTGTCGCCGAGGCCGCCACGGGGCAAATCGCCCAGCACAATCACGTCGGGATCGCGGGCAACAATGGTTTCCCAGGATACGGTGGGCCAAAGCTCGCGCAGGTCGCCAAACAGATTTTGACTGCCAATCTGACGGGTCAGCAGTGCCGGTGCCCCGCAGCATCCCGCCACATAAGGGGTTTGCGTACCGGCATACCACCAAAGTAGCCGCTGGCGAGGCAAGGTTCCCGCCTCTCGATCCAGCGTCCACAGTTGGGACCGAAGCGTCTCGATTAACCTGTCGGCATCGCCCGTGACGTTAAAAATCCGGGCAATATCACGCAGTTCGGCAAAAATACTTTCGAAGCTCGCCGAGCGGCTTACGGCGCTTTGTTGGCCACTGCAAACGTCAGGCGAGAGATAGGTGGCGATTCCCCACTCCGTCAGCCGATCGCGATTGGGCGTTTCCGGGCTGTTAAACCAGTAGTAACTGGCCGAATAGACAAAATCCGGATTGAGCAACAGCAAAGGTTCCGCCGCAGGCGGCGCGGCGGCTGACAGTTTGCTCAATGCCTTGCCCCATTTCGCCGCAGACGGGGCCGTATCCTGCGCGTAGTCATAACCGATGATGCCGACGATGCGTTGTGCCAACCCCAGCGCCAGCATGTTTTCCAACGCGGGATTGGCGTAAACCAGCACGCGCTCAGGCACCGCCGGGTAACGGTACGGCTGGCCGCAGTTGTTGAGGGTGACGGCGCCGGTCTGTGCCAGCGCGTTAAACGACAGGCCCAGCGCCACCAGCAGGCAGATTATCGGCTGCATGGCGGGATCAGAACCTCACCGAAATAAAGCTTTCGTAAGTGCGCGATGGCGCAATTAGCACCTGATCCGGGTATGTACGTTGATAGGCATACAACTGGTTGGTGACGTTTCTGATACGCACGCCCACACCCACGGACCGGGTGATCTGATAGTCGGTCGCCAGATCGAGCGTGGTATAGGACGGCATTTTACGCTGGTTGGCGTCGTCGTTATAACTGCTGCCCACGTAGCGTAGCGATGAGGTGAGCCCCCACTGCTCCGTCGGCATATAACGTGCCGTGAGGTTGGCGGTCCAGTCAGGGATGTAGGCCGGGCGATTGCCGTTATAGCTGCGCAACGGGCTGCCGCCACGGTATTCATCGTAACGGGCATGGGTGTAGGCCGCATTGGCAGCCAGCTCCAACCGATCGGTTGGACGCAGCATCAGGTTAACTTCCACACCGCGCGAAGTCTGCCGGCCGACGGCATTTAGCGTATCCGGCTGCTGCGCATTGGGCACGAACAGGTTGTCCTTGCGCAGCTCGTACAGTGCCAGCGTGGCTTCTCCCTTGTTATCCCAAAACTGTCCCTTGGCACCGACTTCCCATTGGCGTACCTGGGTCAGCGGCAGGCTGGTTTGCGCCGGGCTTAAAAAGAACAGATCGTTGCCAGGCTCCTGGCCGGTAGTGTAGTTGGCGTAAATATTGAGGTTATCGGTCAACGCATAGCTGGGGCCAAGGCTCCAGACGCTGAAGGCGTAGGTTTGCGAGGAGCGCTCTTCTTGCGGCCCCTGAAAATGCCAATCCATCTCCATATGGTTGTAGCGTAACTGACCCAGCAGGGTTAAACGCTCCGTCAGGTTGAAGCGGTCTTCCAAAAAGGCGGCGTACTGGTTTTGCGTAACGCGACGAACCGGAGAACGTTGGCTATCGGTGCCCTGAGAAAAACTTTCTCTGATCGGTGCCTGCAGGGGAACCTCTTCGGAACCGGGGAAGCCGTTGGAGTAATACTGAAAGCGGCGTTTACTCAGGTCAATGCCGACAATAAACCGGTTATCGAAGCCGCCCAGCGGCCGGTCGAACACCAGGGAACTGCGGTTGCCGATCAGGTCATCATCGTGGGCCAGCGCCCCGAACGAATCGCGATTGACATAGCCGGGCTGGGTGGCCGCCGAGACGCGAAAGCGTTCCACATTGCGCCATTCGCGAAAACCGCTGTAGTAGTAAAACTGATTATGCAGCTCAATTTCGGGTGTGGTGAACCAGTCCAGGCCGGCCTGAAACGACGTGGCGTTGCTCTGGATACGGCTGTCGGTCAGGTTGTTGTAGTTGATATCGCGCAGCTCGCGAGCCACCTTCCCTTCCACCAGCGGCGTGCCGTAGTAAGGGTTGTTGGTGCGATTGAGCATGCGATCCAGGCTTAACGTCAGCAGGGCATTATCAGACAGTTTAAACAGCAGCGCGCCGGATACCCGTTTCTGTTTGTCACGCTCATATTGCACATTGGTGCCGCTGTCGCTGCCGCTGACGTCCAAACGGTAAGCCGCCACATCGTCCAGTAACGTACCGCCCGCCCCCAGGTGCAGGCG
The DNA here is from genome assembly GCF_014164835.1 of Serratia sp. OS31. Taxonomy (NCBI): domain Bacteria; kingdom Pseudomonadati; phylum Pseudomonadota; class Gammaproteobacteria; order Enterobacterales; family Yersiniaceae; genus Serratia; species Serratia sp. OS31. The sequence goes on from NZ_JACJFQ010000037.1 coordinate 33,196, forward strand.
CTGGCTGTTATAACTCGACAGGCCATAGTCGAGCTCGATGGGCTGGCGGCTGAAGGTAGGCTGGCGCGAAAGCAGATTGACGCTGCCGCCGGCGGCGCTCAGGCCATTGAGCACCGATCCGGGGCCGCGCAACACTTCTACACTGCCATAATGAGAAGGATCCGCTAGCTGAAGGGTGCTGCCCGGCGTTTCGACGCCGTTATACAGCCAGGACACCGGCCTGAAACCGCGTAACGAAAAATTGTTGCTGAGCGTGGGTGAAGCCACGCCTGACATGCCTGTCGCGTGCTCGACAACGTCGGCGAGCGTTTTGTCACCCCGCTGCCCAATAGCTTGTGCGCTGATAACCTCAATACTGCGCGGCGTTTCTTTGCTGGTCAGGCCCAGACGCGATGCCGAACGGGCGACCACATCCAGCGAGCCATAGGTGCTCTGGGGCTGGCTGGATGCCTGCACGGTTAAGCTGTCTTCGCAACCTGATGACTTTTCGGTTTTGTCGCAAGCGCCGACGGCCAGCGCGGCGTTCGGCAGGCTTAACAGCAAAGCGGTAATCAGGTAATAAGGTGGTTTTTTGGGCGTGACGAAACCCAGACGTGCAGCACTCATTTACAGCATCCCTTTGGTGAAATAAAAACCCGCCGTGGCCGGCATCAATCATTATATTTTTTGTTATGTTATAACATTTCAATTATTGAAGGCCAGTTTTTATTGTTACCGAGCCCTGACTGTAGCCGACGCATCCTTTGGCGCTTTGCGGTTAAATCGGCGACAATAAGGCTTTTGCAGCCGACAGGACGCGTTATGCAGGCCGAAATTCTTCTTACCCTAAAACTTCAGCAGAAGCTGTTCGCCGACCCGCGCCGCATCGCGCTGCTGAAACAGGTCCGGCACACCGGCTCCATCAGCCAGGGCGCCAAACTGGCGGGCATCAGCTACAAAAGTGCCTGGGACGCGATTAACGAAATGAACCAGCTGGCGGAACAGACGGTGGTGGAACGTGCGACCGGCGGCAAAGGCGGTGGCGGTGCGCAGGTGACTCGCTACGGTGAGCGGTTGATCCAGCTTTACGATCTGCTCGGGCAGATCCAACAAAAAGCCTTCGACGTGCTGCAACAGGACGAGTTGCCTCTCGATAGCCTGTTAGCGGCAATCTCGCGTTTCTCGCTGCAAACCAGTGCCCGCAACCAGTTCTTTGGCACCGTGATCGAACGCGATCACCAGCAGGTGCAGCAGCATCTGGATATTCTGCTTAACGACGGCAAAACCCGTCTCAGCGCGGCCATCACCCAACAGAGCGCCGATCGGCTGCAGCTATCCCCCGGAAAGGAAGTGCTGGCGCTGATTAAAGCCCCCTGGGTAAAACTGAATACCGATCCGGCCCTGGTCGGCGCTGCGGACAACGCATTGGCGGGCGTGGTCGCCAGCATTCAACCGGGCACCGATCACAGCGAAGTGCTGGTCACGCTGACGGGCGGTGAAACCCTGTGCGCCACCGTGAGCAACGCCGAACTGCAGCAGCTTAAACTGCGCCCCGGCAACCCGGTGCACGCCCTGTTTAACGCCGATCGGGTGATTGTCGCCACGTTGTGCTAAACGCAACGTGACGTTGCATTTTTGCCGATTGACATCGCTCCGCAATGCGCCTATTTCTAAACAAAATAATTGCATAAAAAGGAACAGGTGATGCCGTCGTTGCACATTTCGCAAGGTTCATTTCGCTTAAGCGATACCCGTACCCTGACGCTGGAGGCCCTGGACGTTCAGGCCGGCGACAGCTGGGCCTTTGTCGGCGCCAACGGCAGCGGCAAATCCGCGCTGGCACGCGCGCTGGCGGATGAACTGGTGCTGCTTAGCGGCGAGCGCCGCAGCGATTTCAGCCATGCGGTACGCATCTCTTTCGAACAATTGCAAAAGCTGGTCAGCGACGAATGGCAACGTAACAATACCGACCTGCTCAGCCCCGGCGAGGAAGATACCGGACGCACCGCGGAGGAAATTATTCAGGATGAGGTCAAAGATCCCGCACGCTGTGCGCAACTGGCCGAACAGTTCGGCATTACCCCGCTGTTGTCACGTCGCTTTAAATACCTTTCTACCGGCGAAACGCGCAAAACCCTGCTGTGCCGGGCGCTGATGCCGCAGCCCGATTTACTGATCCTGGATGAGCCTTTCGATGGGCTGGACGTGAATTCACGCGCTCAGTTGGCTGCGCTGTTGAATGACCTCTCCGCGCATGGCTATACCCTGGTGCTGGTGCTCAATCGCTTTGACGAAGTACCTGACTTTATCCGTAACGTAGGCGTGCTGGCCGATTGCACCCTGGCAAGCCAGGGGACGCGCCGACAGGTGATGGCGGAAGCATTGGTGGCGCAACTGGCGCACAGCGAAAATCTGGATGGCCTGGCGCTGCCGGAAACCGAAGATCCAGCGCAGAAAACCACGCTGCCGGCGGATCAACCGTTAATTATCCTGCGCGACGGGAGGGTCAGCTACAACGATCGAGCTATTCTCAATCACCTCGACTGGCAGGTTAATCCCGGCGAACACTGGCAGATCGTCGGCCCGAACGGGGCCGGTAAATCGACGCTGCTCAGCCTGATCACCGGCGATCATCCTCAGGGGTACAGCAACGATCTTACCCTGTTCGGCCGCCGCCGCGGCAGCGGGGAAACCATCTGGGATATCAAACGCCATATCGGCTACGTCAGCAGCAGCCTGCATCTGGATTACCGCGTCAGCAGCAGCGTGCGCAACGTGATCCTGTCCGGCTTCTTCGATTCGATCGGCATTTACCAGGCGGTATCCGATCGCCAACGGCAATTGGCCGACCAGTGGCTGGCGCTGCTGGGGCTGGGCGGTACAAACGGCGAAGCCCCCTTCCACAGCCTTTCCTGGGGCCAGCAACGGTTAGCGCTGATCGCCCGCGCGCTGGTCAAGCATCCGGCGCTGTTGATCCTCGACGAGCCGCTGCAGGGGCTGGATCCGCTCAATCGTCAGTTGGTCCGTCGCTTTGTCGACGTGTTGATCGGCCAAGGGGCAACCCAACTGCTGTTTGTCTCCCACCATGCGGAAGACGCGCCGCAAAGTATTACTCACCGCCTGAGCTTTGTCCCTGACAGCGACGGCTACCGTTATCAGTTGGATAGGCTGGTCTGAAATCCTCGAGACCCCGCACGGATGGGTAGCCCCACTACTCATCCGATGACATATCCGGCAACACTTCCTCTGTAACACATCACATTTGGCCTTTTATCATAAAGGGTAAAGGATCCGCTTCTGGAGACACCATGTCCGCCGCACTGATTATTATCGATCTTATCGACGATCTGATTGGCCCCAAAGGGCGTGCAAATCATTGCCGTGAACAGGTGTTGGCGCAAAACCTGATTGCCAACACCAACGCCGCCGCGGCTTACGCCCGGGTACGTAAAATTCCGGTGATTTGGGTGCGCGTCGGTTTTGCCGACGATTACCACGACATTCCCGCTCACTCTCCGCTGTTTAGCCACCTGAAACAGATTGGGGCACTGCGCCTGAGCAGCCCCGGTTGCCAATGGGATAAGGATTTGCAGGTGCTGCCAACGGATATTCAGTTCGAAAAGAACGGCGTTGGCGCCTTTGCCGGTAACAATTTGTTAGCCTGGCTGCAGCAGCATCGCTGCCACCATTTGTTGCTGGGCGGGGTCAGTACCCCGCTGGCGATCGAAAGCACCGCAAGACAGGCGCACGACGCCGGTTTTCAGGTGACCGTCTTGCAGGACTTATGCGCTGCTCCGACGCAGGAAATCCACCAGCAGAGTCTGGATATCCTGCAGAACCTGGCAGAAATCACCCGTTCGCAGGCCTGGATGAAGGGTTAACCGCACGATTTTACCCACTGCACCGACCTTTACCGTCATTTCGCTGTGCTACTATCCGGGATAGTGCCCAACTCACCGATCATTCGCACACCGATAAAGCAATGATTGCCTTCGGTAATGGGTACCGTGTGCATATTTTAAAGGGACATTGTTATGTGGGGCGTACTGGCTTCTTCGTTATTCTTTTTGCCATTTAACCGGCTTATTGCCTGGTTGATTTTGGCCGCATCGGCGGGGATGGGCATGTACCACGCGGTACTCACCCCGCTCAGCCTGACGTGCTTACTAGGTATTGCCGCTCTCGCGGGGCTGCGACACCATTTTCGGGCACAGCGTAATCTGGCTGTGCCACTTGAAGCGTTGGTGGTTTTAAGCTGTGTGGCGCTATTCCTGCACCTGGTGCCGGGGATCAATAACCAATTGATGATCGACGGCGATAAAGCAGGCCCGTTAAGTGCCCCTTTCACCATGTATTACAACTTTGACAAGGCTATAGTGCCCTTCCTGTTGTTTGCCTGTTTGCCGACGTTATTTAAACTCGACAAGCCGGATAAAAGCGTAGGCACCTCTGCCTGGACGGCGCTGATTATCAGCGTTCCGGCCTTGCTGTTGCTGGCGGTGGCGCTCGGCGGCCTTAAAATAGAGCTGCATACCCCAGCCTGGATCCTGCCGTTTATCATGGCCAACCTGTTCTTTGTCTGCATGGCTGAAGAAGCGCTGTTCCGTGGTTATCTGCAGCAACGGCTTAGCCAATGGTTGGGAGCCTGGCCGGCACTGATTATTGCCGCGCTGATTTTTGGCGCCGCGCATCTGGCCGGTGGCATGCTGATGGTCATTTTCGCCACGCTTGCCGGGTTGATTTACGGCCTGGCGTGGATGTGGAGTGGCCGCTTGTGGGTGCCGATATTATTCCACTTCGGGCTGAATCTGACCCATCTGCTGCTATTCACTTACCCGCTGTACCAGCATTCCTGATCGCCATGACCGGCAGGTGAACGCCTGCCGGTCATGGGTGTGAAAACGCTATCACTCGCTGCCTGACACCCACTTTCCCAGCTTTAGCCGTTCGACACTGCCAGCGGTTTCTCACTTGTATCACGTAGTGTAAACGATTCCATTTTTCGCTCTGGATCACCTTTTTCCCCTGTGGGACGTGCTATCTTTTTGCTCATAGTTATCCATTTGTATGAGTCAAGGGCAGGTTAGCGGCAGATGAAAGCGATTACACCGCGCCGCATCGCCCGAGAAAAAGGAACCGCCATGACGGATTTTAACCCCGTAGATCATCCCCATCGCCGCTACAACCCGCTGACCGGCCAATGGGTATTGGTCTCGCCGCACCGTGCCAAACGGCCGTGGCAAGGCCAGCAGGAGTCCACACAGCAAGAAACGTTGCCACAGCACGATCCCGACTGCTTCCTCTGCCCAGGCAACACCCGTGTTACCGGCGATAAAAACCCGAACTATCAGGACACCTACGTGTTCACCAACGACTTTGCCGCGCTGATGACGGACACCCCGCAGGCACCGGAAAGTCAGGATCCGTTGATGCGCTGCCAGAGTGCCCGTGGCACCAGCCGGGTGATTTGTTTCTCGCCCGATCACAGCAAAACCCTGCCGGAATTGCCGCTGCCAGCGTTGGAACGGGTGATTGCCGCCTGGCAGGAACAGACCGCCGATCTGGGGCGCAGCTATCCGTGGGTGCAGGTTTTTGAAAACAAGGGCGCCGCGATGGGGTGCTCTAATCCGCATCCGCATGGGCAGGTTTGGGCCAACAGCTTCTTACCGAACGAAGTCGAGCATGAGGATCGTCTGCAGCGCGAGTATTTCCAACGGCACCACTCCGCGATGCTGTCGGATTACACCCAGCGCGAACAGGCTGACGGCAGCCGTACGGTAGTGGAAACCGAGCACTGGCTGGCCGTGGTGCCCTATTGGGCGGCCTGGCCGTTTGAAACGCTGTTGTTGCCAAAGAGTTCGGTACAGCGCATTACCGATCTCAGCGCCGAACAGAGCCGCGACCTGGCCGTGGCGCTGAAAAAACTGACCAGCCGTTACGACAACCTGTTCCAGTGCTCCTTCCCCTATTCCATGGGCTGGCACGGAGCCCCGTTTAACGACGCGGATAACCGCCACTGGCAACTACACGCCCACTTCTATCCACCGCTGCTGCGTTCCGCCACGGTGCGTAAATTTATGGTGGGTTACGAGATGCTGGCAGAAACCCAGCGCGATTTGACTGCAGAACAGGCCGCAGAGCGCCTGCGCGCCGTCAGCGATGTTCATTACCGTGAAGCCGGAGCCCAACAATGAGTTTAAAGAACCTTACCCACACCCTTTTTACCGAACGTTTTGGCTACGCGCCCGCACTGACTATCCAGGCCCCGGGCCGGGTGAACCTGATCGGCGAGCATACCGACTATAACGACGGTTTTGTGCTGCCGTGCGCCATCGATTACCAGACGGTGATCGCCTGCGCCAAACGCGACGATCGTCAGATCCGGGTGATCGCCGCCGATTACGATGCCCAGCAGGATCTCTTTTCGCTCGACGATCCGATCGTCAGCCATCCGAGCCAACGCTGGTCAGACTATGTACGCGGCGTGATTAAGCACCTGCAGCAGCGCAACAGCGATTTTGGCGGTGCGGATCTGGTGATTGCCGGCAACGTGCCGCAGGGGGCCGGCCTCAGTTCTTCCGCCTCTTTGGAGGTCGCCGTTGGCCAGGCCATGCAGTCGCTGTATGCCCTGCCGCTGGATGGCGTAGCGCTGGCCCTCAATGGTCAAGAAGCGGAGAACCAGTTTGTCGGCTGTAACTGCGGGATTATGGATCAACTGATTTCCGCGCTCGGCGAACGGGATCATGCTTTGCTGATCGACTGCCGAACGCTGGAAATCCGCGCGGTATCGGTGCCGGAAGATGTCGCGGTGGTGATCATCAATTCCAATGTGAAACGCGGTTTGGTAGACAGCGAATACAACACCCGCCGCAAGCAGTGTGAGGAAGCCGCGCGCTTCTTCGGTGTCAAAGCGCTGCGCGATGTCAGCCCGGATCTGTTTTTCCCGATCCAGAATGAGCTGGATCCGATCGTCGCCAAACGAGCGCGTCATGTGATCAGCGAAAACGATCGTACACTTGCTGCTGCCGATGCGCTGGCCGCCGGTGATATGAAGCTGATGGGCAAACTGATGGCGGAGTCGCACGCCTCGATGCGCGATGATTTTGAAATTACCGTGCCGCCGATCGACCGGCTGGTGGAGATCGTCAAAGCCGTTATCGGCGACCGCGGCGGCGTACGCATGACCGGCGGCGGTTTTGGCGGCTGTATCGTGGCGCTGATGCCACAGGCGCTGGTCGAGCCGGTTCGTGAGGCAGTAGCACGCGAATACCCGCTGCAAACCCAGGGGCTGAAAGAAACCTTTTACGTCTGTAAGGCGTCAGAGGGGGCCGGCAGATGCTGAGCGACAGCCAAACGTTGGCCCCTGACGGCCAGCCCTACCAATTGACGCAGCTGAAAAACGCCGGCGGAATGACGGTAACGCTGATGGATTGGGGCGCTACCTGGCTCTCAGCGGTATTGCCGCTGAAATCGGGCAAAACGCGCGAGTTGCTGCTGGGCTGTCGCACCCCAGCAGACTACCTGAATCAGGCTGCCTACCTTGGCGCTACCGTCGGGCGCTATGCCAACCGCATCGCGCACGCCAGCCTGCAGATTGATGGCAAACCGCATCCGCTGGTCGCCAATCAGGGGGAACACCAACTGCACGGTGGGCCGGAGGGCTTTAATGCCCGCCGCTGGCGCATTACCCAGCAGGATCAGCAGCAGGTGAGCTACGCCTTGCATTCGCCAGAAGGTGACCAGGGTTTTCCCGGCAATCTTGACGTTCAGGTCAACTATCGACTTACCGCCGACAATCGACTGGAAATCAGCTATCAGGCGCGGGCCGACCGCGCCTGCCCGGTCAATTTAACCAACCACGCCTACTTCAACCTCGACGGCGCCGGAACCGACGCCCGCCATCAGCGGCTACAGCTGTTTGCCGACCGCTATCTGCCGGTCGACAGCGAAGGGATCCCCTGTGCCGATCTTACCCCGGTGGCAGACAGCGGCATGGACTTCCGCCAGCCAAAAACGCTGCTGCAGGATTTTTTGAGCGATCGCTGTCAACAGCGGGTAAAAGGCTACGATCATGCCTTTTTGCTGCATCGCACCTGTGGCGCATTGGACTGCCCGGCGGCCCATCTTTGGTCAGCTGATGGCCAGGTTCAAATGAGCGTCTTCACCAGTGCACCGGCTTTGCAGCTCTACAGCGGCAACTATCTGAGCGGAACCCCGGCGCGCGAAGGCGGCAGCTACGCCAATTACGCCGGCGTAGCGCTGGAAAGCGAGTTTTTGCCGGACAGTCCGAACCACCCGGAATGGCCGCAGCCCGACTGTTGGCTACAGCCGGGGCAGCAATACCTGAGCGCCACCCATTATCAGTTTTATCCTATCTGACCCGCTACGCCCCTTGCCACGCGGCGAGGGGCCGTTTGTTATAAATGCTTACCTTTTTACCCCACTGCCGCGCCGGGGGCTGCCTTTCCTTATTCCAAAGCGCGCACTAGAATCAGGCTACGGTGATAAGCACAACACCTTGTGCAACGTCACAATTTTCGGCCACCCCGGCCGGCCAATAGCTGAAGGAACACCTATGCGTCTGATTACTGCACTTCCATTACTGGCGGGTTTACTGCTGAGCACCAATCTGATGGCTGCCGAGACCGCAGCAAAAACGCCATCACCGGCACAGGCCGCGCAGCAGAAACGCATGACCGATTGTAATCAACAGGCCACCAGCAAAACGCTGAAAGGCGCGGATCGCTCTACCTTTATGAGCACCTGCCTGAAATCCGAAGGCACCGCTGCGACCAAAACGCTGACTCCGCAGCAGCAGAAAATGAAAACCTGTAACGCCGACGCCAAAACCAAAAGCCTGAAGGGCGACGAGCGCAAAACCTTTATGAGCAATTGCCTGAAAAAAGCGGCCTGATTACCCTTCCCCACGGCACGGCCGAATCTCCCTTCGCCGTGCCACACTCCCTGTACGCACCAGCCTGATCGATTCAGCTTTTCCTCAGAACAGCACTTACTTTGCGGCAAGAAATTGGCTATGGTTAAACACTATCGATTGCCGAGGCCCCGGCCGCGGCAATATAATGATTTTCGTTATCATTGAAATGTCAGATTATTAAGGAGTTAAGCTATGGCTGTAACTAAGCTGGTTCTGGTGCGTCACGGCGAAAGCCAGTGGAACAACGAAAACCGCTTCACCGGTTGGTATGATGTTGATTTGTCCGACAAAGGCCGCACCGAAGCGAAAGCAGCAGGCAAACTGTTGAAAGACGAAGGTTTTTCTTTTGACTTTGCTTACACCTCCGTACTGAAGCGCGCTATCCACACCCTGTGGAACATTCTGGACGAACTGGATCAGGCCTGGCTGCCGACTGAGAAATCCTGGAAACTGAACGAACGCCACTACGGCGCGCTGCAGGGTCTGAACAAGGCTGAAACCGCAGAAAAATACGGTGACGAGCAGGTTAAGCAATGGCGTCGCGGCTTCGCCGTTACTCCACCAGAGCTGACCAAAGATGACGAACGTTACCCAGGCCACGATCCACGTTATTCCGCGCTGACCGAGAAAGAGCTGCCGCTGACCGAGAGCCTGGCGCTGACCATCGATCGCGTGATCCCTTACTGGGACGAAGAAATTCTACCACGCATCAAAAGCGGCGAGCGCGTTATCGTTGCTGCACACGGCAACTCCCTGCGTGCACTGGTGAAATACCTGGATAACCTGAGCGAAGACGAGATCCTCGAGCTGAACATCCCAACCGGCGTGCCGTTGGTGTATGAATTTGACGAGAACTTCAAGCCAATCAAACGTTACTACCTGGGCAATGCCGACGAGATCGCTGCCAAAGCGGCCGCCGTGGCAAACCAGGGTAAAGCGAAGTAATTTTCGCTGGTTGATCCAAAAAGCCCCCGGTTTTGGCCGGGGGCTTTTTTCATTCAGCATAACGATTTACCTGTTATGCCATGGTTACTATTTCAACCTTTGCGCTGTTGGCCGTCATCTGATGAGTTTCAATATCCAGCTTTGATAGGTCGCCTTCTACCGCTATGCGGTCTGCTAAATATCGAACCAATCTGACTTTCGCTACCGGTAAAGCAAACCCCAGGGAGAACAAGACCATGAAACCATTGCTGAGCAGCAACCACATATACGGCAACGTCTTGACCGAAGAGTGGAACCTGATATTCATATCCAACGTTGTTTGGTTACAAAGGTAATTGCGGCTGGCCACGGTAAAATAACTACCGGCAATCAGAAAGCCGAAAAATAATACCAACAGACTCAAAAACAGAGTACCGACGCTACCCCGAACCAGCAGCAATATTTCCGATATGTTCCCTGCTGCCACGGCATGATAGAGTGAAATAAAAAATGTTCTGGCAAATAGCAGTGAGAAAATCAGGAACACTATGCTAATAAACCCGCTAATCAGAGAAAATTTGATAAACGAAAATTTTTTCAACTTGGCGATGAACGGCCTATGGCCAAAATACATATTATTGACACACAGTTCATATTGTAATGTACTAATAATACCGTTGATCAGTGCGAATGAAGGCGCTAGCAATATGACTAAGGTTAATGACATAACGCTATCGCCAAAAATACTACTGATACCGACTAATACCGCTAACGCGATATAAACTCCAGCGCTCAACAGAACTGGGCACAGCATTAAAACCCAATAAGCACGCCTTATCTGGCAAATATAATTAAAACGGATACCACGATAACTTGACATGGCGGCATTATAGCGCCAGCCAAGAACGATCCCCCAAGGGATCAGGGCCATCAACAACAGCAATGCTACGAACCCAAATTTTGGTGCCGTTTTCAATAACAAATAGAAAACAACGATGCCACTAATCACCAACAACCTTCCGATAAGAATTTGCAGTGGCTTCGCATGGTAATCAAATCTCTTGCCGTCCAATTCTGTATTGGTATAAAAGTATCGCCGCTCGCGCACCGTTGCCCAAGCGGAATAGATCCCCAATGTTATCGTTATTAAAAATACGTTAGTCAACCAAAGGGAAAAGTACTCGCCACTCTTGCCATGGAAATTTATGCGATGCAGCCCTTGTGACTGCGAGTTGTTGTCAGCCATAACCCTTTCATCCTGAAAGTAATAAAAAACGTTCCATGTCCCCTAATAAATAAAGGGAACAGCTTAGTAGAATAGAGAAAGCGAGCTATATAATCATAACTTTCAGATAGCATCAAATGATTTTTGATAAATTCAAGAAGATAAAAAGTGAAAGAAACACACGGACAAACAATAAAAATTACCGATGGTTTATTTTTAAAT
>NZ_JACJFQ010000038.1:0-42392 GCF_014164835.1 Serratia sp. OS31
CACCCGCGAATGCCTGGGGATCTGCGTGGGGCAGAATTTGCGTTCAACAGAAGTGGCAGAAATGCTGAATAGCATAGCGCTCAGACGTCCTTTACCTCAGTTGCTGAAAACCGATAATGGTTCTGAATTTGCAGGGAAAATGCTGGACAGATGGGTGTACGAAAGAGGCATCAGAATCGACTTCTCACGCCCGGGAACACCGACGGACAATGCGACGGTGGAGTCCTTCAACGGCAGGTTACGGCAGGAATGTCTGAACGAGAACTGGTTTATGTCTTTGGAGGATGCGCGGTGCAAAATCGAGGCCTGGCGCATACACTATAACCAGAGGCGTCCCCATTCTGCGCTGGGCTGGATTACCCCGTCAGAATTTGCTGAGAAGTCTGCCGGTTGCCAGAATACACAACCAACATGAAGCCGGTAATTCCTGATTATGACTGGATCATATTCGGGGTCAGGGTCAAGCTTCTCGTCTTATTGCACTGTAGATAAGCCACTCTCCCGATGTCACCAGTCCGGTCATCCCGGATAATCTGGCCAGAGCAAGTTCGGCTCGGGTATTGAGATACTGATAGGATTTGGTATCAAGGTCAGGGGCAGAGGGCGGTAAAGACGCAGGCACAAAGGCATTAACGGTTTCCTGATGGCTCTGGGTTGTCACGAATCGGCCAGCTGTGCGCTTCATTAAACTCTCCTTTAATAAACCTGAACGTTATTAAATAACTCTTTAATAACACGGATGCCGATTAAAAATCTTTTTAATTAGTTGAGGTCTCGGGGGAGGGGGTAACAAAACGCTTATTGGCTCAAGTTTAGGAGCCCGCGGCTGAGTTAAAGCAAGCGGAGGGGGATAGCGGGGAAGAGGGCGCCGGCTTCAGCATAAAAAAGGGCGCCGAGGCGCCCTTTTCACATCACGTCGGCAGGTTAGTGCGTCACGTGACCGTGGCTGCGGTGCTTGGTCACGAAACCGAGCAGCAGACACATGACGAACACCGCCAGGTACAGGCCGTTAGCGGTAGTCAGCGCCGCATGCGCGCCGCCTTTCGCTACGATCGGGCCGGTGACCACGAAGGTCAGCATGGTGCCGATGGTGCCGCAGGTCAGGATGAAGTTAACCAGTTTCGGCGAAGAAACCTTGGTCTGCAGCGAGCCCAGAGTGATTAGCGTAGTGTAGATGGCGCTGGAAACGAAGCCCAGAGCCATAATGTAGTAGCTCAGGTGTTCCGGATTGTCGGTGCTGACGAACATGTACATCGCACCGGTCGCCAAAGCGGCCAGAATGGTGACGATACGCTGCAAGTCGAAGAAGCGCAGAATAAAGCTGAACACCCACATGCCCACCATGTATGAGGTCCAGAAATCGCTCACCAGTTTACCGGCCTGGCTGATATCCATACCGAATGACTTGGTGGCGTATTCCGGCACCCACTGGATGAAACCAAGCTGGCCGAGGATGTAGCACAGTGCGGCGATCGACAGGAACAGCACGCCGATACCCCATTTTTCTTTCGCCACCGGCTGGCCGGCGTCGGCGCCTTTGTTGCCCAGCACCGGGAACTCGGAGAACAGGGTCAGCACAAAGATACCTACATACAGCAGGCCGATGCAGGCGTACACCCAGTACCAACCGATCTGACGAGCCAGCAGCATTGCGGCGACAATCGGGAAGATCATCCCGGCCATGCTGAAGAAGGAGTCAGTGAACAGCAGGCGCGAACCGCGTTGGCGGCCGGCGTACATATGGGTGATCAGGAAGGTGCCTATCGACATGGTGATACCGCTGACCACGCCAAGGACGAACATGCACAACGAGAACATGGTCAGGCTTTTGCCGACCATCAACCCGGCGACAGCCAGCACCATCAGAACAAAGCCGAACATCAATTGACGTTTCAGCGGGATGATTTCCATCAGCCAGGCATTGAGGAAGATCGAAATCAAAATACCGGCGTTAAGAAAGGTAAAGGTATTGCTCATGCTGGAAACCGGCAGATTAAAGTACTCTGCAATGTTCCCCATCACCATCCCTGTGACGATAACTAAAGCACCGGTCAGCGCGTAAGAAAAATAGCTGATCCAGGTAAGCCGTAGACGGTTGCTGTCATTCATTATATAGGCCTGATTATGTCTGTGAGGAGTTTAAAACTGGCATAAGGCCGCTGGCTTTTCCTGGCAAAAGCAGAAAAAAGTCCCGATCAGGCCACCAGGGAGCGGATCCTAGCACAGACAACGGGAGTTTTTGTGATGGCTGTCGATTTTTTGATGCAATGAATGAGTAGTGGTGAAATATTTTTGTGATCTGTTAGCTCACCGTCACGATGGAGTCTCGACTGATGACGATCGGCGAGAAGCTAACCTCTGGCGTAGTCGGATCAATCAGCCGCCTTGCTGCGTATTGCGCCATTTCGGTAATCGGGAAATGTACGCTGGTCAGCGCCGGGCGAACGAAAGGCGCACGTTCGCCGCTGTCGTAACAGATCAGCGAGATATCTTGCGGAACCCGCAGACGGTGCTCGTTGATCGCCAGCAGCGCGCCGATGGCCATCTCTTCATTGCAGCAATAGATAGCGCTAGGCGTGGTTTCCATTTGCAACAGCAGATCGGCGCAGCGATAGCCGCTTTCCAAATCGTACAGCCCTTCGACGCAGGCAACCGGTTTGATGTGCGCAGCCTGCATTGCCTGTTCAAAGCCTTGCAGTCGCAAGTGGCTGGAGGGGCGGTCGCGGGGGCCGCTGATGCAGGCGATGCGCCGGTGACCGGCATCAATCAACTGTTGTGTCGCCATGCGGCTGGCGCGTGGATGATCGAAAGTGACGCAGCGTTCCTCCAGGCCGGGCACCAGGCGATCGAGCAGGATAAAAGGGCGTTGCTCGGTCGCCAACTGGCGCAGCTGGTCGTCGCTGAGGAAGCGGACATGAAGGATCACACCGTCGCAGCGCAGGCTGAACAGCCGTTGAATCGCCTGCCATTCATTTTCGGCGCTGTTGCGGCCTTGGGTCACCAGCAACTGTTTACCGTGGGATTCTGCTTCGGTTTGTACAAAGTCCATCAGCGCGCCGAAGAAGCCGCCGCGATATGAGGTCGTGACCAGCCCAAGGGTATTGCTGTGGCTGGAGGCCAATGCGCGTGCTGCAGGGTTGGGGGTGTAGCCGAGCTGAGCCACCGCGCGTTCCACTTTCTCGCGGGTCTGCCCTTTAACGTTAGTGTCGCCATTCACTACGCGGGACACGGTGGCGCGGGACACGCCCGCCAAGGCTGCGACATCTTCCAGTGTCACCATCATCCGACTCCTGATTACGACAAAAATGGGGTCGACGTATCGACCCCCTACAGATTAGTTATAGCAATGTATCAGCAACCGCGGCTGGCCCGGCGGTTATTTAAACTGTGGCAGATAAGGTGCATTCACCGCCAACACTTCATCCAGCAGCGGCTGGGCCACATTGGCATTGCCAACCAGCGGATTGGTCACCAACGCCAACAGACCACTACGGCGATCGCCATGCACTGCGGCTTCGATGGTAAGACGCTCGTAGGCTTTCACCTGTTGAGTCAGCGCGTGCATCGAATCCGGCAGAGTGCCGAAGGTCAGCGGGTGGGCGCCCTGGGCGTCGACGATACAGTTGGTTTCTATCACCGCATCGTCCGGTAAACCGCGAATGGCACCCCGGTTTGCAGTATTGACGACTAATTGCGTGCCGAGATTATTATGGATCGCACGAATTAGCTCCAGCGCGACTTCTGAATAATATGATCCGCCGCGGAAACTTAATTGTTCCGGTTTGCTGTCGAGGTGTGGATCGGCATACAGCTCAAACAGCTCTTTCTCTACTTTCATCACCTGCTCGGCACGGGTGCCGCGCTCGGCCGCCGCGGCAATTTCTTCGGCCAGCATCTCTTTGGTTTGGTAGAAATAGCGGTGGTACGGGCAAGGGATTGCCCCCACGGCGCGCAGGAAGTGCGGCTGCCAAGGCTCTTCCTTGATGTTGTTCATGGTCAACGCGGCGCCATCGCACAGCATATCGATCACCTTGGCGGTGACGTCACGGCCGTTTTGCAATACCTGGTGTACCCACACCATGTGGTTCAGCCCAGCGAACTGCAACTGTACCTCCTGATAAGGGCTTTTCAGCATGTTGGCGATCATATGGTGCATGCTGATCGGCACGTTACACAGCCCGATGATTTTCGCTTTGGTGTAACGCGAGACCGCTTCGGTGACGATACCGGCTGGGTTGGTGAAGTTGATGATCCAGGCATCCGGCGCCAGTTTTTCCACTCTGCGGGCGATATCCAGCATCACCGGGATGGTGCGCAGCGCCTTGGCAAAGCCGCCGACGCCGGTGGTTTCCTGGCCTATCAGATCGTATTTCAGCCCCAAGCGTTCGTCGGCGGCGCGTGCGGGCAGCTGGCCGACACGGAACTGGGTCAGAACGAAGTTCGCGTCCCGAATAGCTTCATCCAGCTCGAAATGCACGCTGACTTTGACCTGTTCCAGGCCATGGCGTGCCAGCATGCGTTCGGTCAGCGCGGCAATGATCTCTACCTTTTCGCGGCCGGGTTCAACATCTACCAGCGCCAGTTCGGTCACCGGCAGCTCTTCGATACGTTGGATCAGCCCATCAACCAATTCTGGCGTGTAGCTGCTGCCGCCGCCGATCACGGCGATTTTCAAGGCGCTCATGCGCGAACCTCCATCTGGGCCTGGCGGCGGTAGAGTTCAATCATGTCATCCGCCAGATCCTGGATCACCATGGCGTTCATCAGATGATCCTGGGCATGAACGGTAATCAGGTTGATGGCCAGTTTGCCGCAGCCTTCATCCATGCCGATCAGTTGGGTCTGGATCAGATGCGCCTTTTTCACCGACTGTTTGGACTCGGCCATGTGCTTGGCTGAGGCGGTAAAGTCACCGGCGCGCGCTTGCTGCAAGGCCATCAGCGCACTGCTGCGGGCGCCACCGGAGAACACCAGCAGCTCCATGATGGTGCTTTCAAAATCGGGGCTGATTTCCGTCATCAATTCACTCACATTATTTCTCCTGTTATTGCGCGGCGGCGGTGCCGGCGGATATTCGTTATTTTCGCTGTCACCCTCAAAATGAGAGCGCTCTCATTTGTTTAGATTAACCGGAACAGGAAATGAAACCGGGAGTTGTGTCGCAAAAAGCGAGCAAGGCGTAAAAAGGGCAAAAAATGCGTGATGCAGTTGGCAAAAAGGTCTAAGGCGATCATACTTTTGGCAGTAAAATTCGGGGCTGGCTGAGATAAGTCCCACAATTGCGTAAATATAGGTAAATGGCTGGCACTCGCAGGTTCAGCTCTTTAGAATCAAAGCGCTTTTCCGTTGTTTGTCTCTTAGAGAAAGGACCCGTTAATGTTCAAACGTACTTTAGTGACCTTCGTTGCGCTGTGTTCCCTGACAGCAATGGCACCCGCTGCGCTCGCCGCCGGTGAAACTCATGTCATGCTGACCACCTCAGCAGGGAATATCGAATTGGCGCTCGACAGTCAGAAGGCTCCGGTTTCCACCAAGAACTTCATCGACTACGTGAACAGCGGCTATTACAACAACACTATTTTCCACCGCGTGATCCCGGGCTTTATGGTTCAGGGCGGTGGCTTCACTGCGGATATGCAGCAAAAATCCACCCAGGCACCGATCAAGAACGAAGCGGATAATGGCCTGCGTAACCTGCGCGGCACCATTTCGATGGCGCGTACCGCCGATAAAGACAGTGCTACCAGCCAGTTCTTCCTGAACGTGGCGGATAACGCCTTCTTGGATCACGGCCAGCGCGATTTCGGTTACGCGGTGTTTGGCAAGGTGGTTAAAGGCATGGACGTGGTGGATAAAATTTCCCAGACGCCGACCGGCAACGTGGGGCCATACCAAAACGTTCCAAGTAAACCTATCGTCATTCTGTCAGCGAAAGTGCTGCCATAATGATTTTGCGCCGGCCCCCGGTGGGCCGGCTGCATTGCTTTCCCCGGAAGCCTTGCCTGCATCACTGTTTTTTTCCCCGTCGCATGCTTTAATCGCCAGCTTATAATCAGACCGGAAACCCGGCGTTCTGCATCTGTTTTGTTAAGGGATGAGCTGCTGCCATGTTTGAATTTAGCCAGGTTCTGCTGCTGTTACAGCAGATGTGCGTCTACCTTGTCATTGCTTATTTACTGAGTAAAACCCCGTTATTCATTCCGCTGACACAGGTGACTATCCGCCTGCCGCACAAGCTATTGTGCTACGTCATTTTCTCGGTGTTTTGCATCATGGGCACCTATTTCGGGCTGCATGTCGAAGGATCGATTGCCAACACTCGCGCGATCGGCGCCGTGCTGGGCGGCCTGTTGGGGGGACCTTCGGTAGGGTTCCTGGTAGGGTTGACCGGGGGCTTGCATCGCTACACTCTGGGCGGCATGACCGACATCGCCTGTGCGGTCTCTACCGTGGCGGAAGGGTTGGTGGGCGGGCTGGTGCACAGCATCGCCATGCGCCGGCGGCGTATCGACCTGCTGTTTAACCCCTTGTTTGTTGCCGGGGTGGCATTGGTGACCGAAGTGCTGCAAATGGCGATTATCCTGGCGATTGCACGGCCGTTTGACGAGGCGCTGCGGCTGGTGGAGCACATTGCTTTGCCAATGCTGATTGCTAACACGCTGGGGGCGGCGATGTTTATGCAGATCCTGTTGGACAGGCGGGCGATGTTCGAGAAATACACCGGCGCGTTCTCCGCCAAGGCACTGAAAATTGCCGAACGTACTGAAGGCATCTTGCGCCAGGGGTTCGATCAGGAAAACAGCATGCGGGTGGCGCGGGTGCTCTATCAGGAGTTGGGGATTGGTGCGGTCGCGATAACCGACCGTGAGAAGCTGTTGGCGTTTATCGGTATCGGCGACGATCACCACCTGCCGGGCACGCCGATCTCATCAAAGCATTCGCACCGCGCGATCGACAACAACGAAGTGGTTTACGCCGACGGCAATGAGCTTTCCTACAGCTGCTCGATCAACGCCAACTGCAAGCTGGGTTCAACGCTGGTGATCCCGTTGCGCGGTGAGAACCAACGGGTGATTGGCACCATTAAACTCTACGAGCCCAAAAGCCGTTTGTTCAGTACCATCAACCGCACGCTGGGTGAAGGTATCGCCAACCTGTTATCCGCACAGATCATGGCCGGCCAGTATGAGCGCCACACGCAGCTGCTGGCGCAGTCGGAAATCAAATTGCTGCATGCGCAGGTTAATCCGCATTTCCTGTTCAACGCCCTGAATACGCTGGTGGCGGTGATCCGTCGTGACGGGGACCGGGCCTGTGAGCTGGTGCAGTACCTTTCGACCTTTTTCCGCAAAAACCTCAAGCGTTCGGACGACGAAGTGAGCCTGGCAGACGAACTTGAGCACGTTAACGCCTATCTGCAGATCGAACAGGCGCGTTTTGCCGATCGGCTAGAGATTGCGGTATCGCTACCGGAAGAGCTGCTGGCGGTACGTCTGCCGGCCTTTTCACTGCAACCTATCGTTGAGAATGCCATCAAGCATGGCACTTCGCAGTTGCTGGGTATCGGGCGCATAGATATTGGTGCTCGGCTCGAGGGCGGCTGTCTGTTATTGCAGGTGACCGACAATGCGGGCTTATACCAGCCTTTGCCGAACAACAGCGGGCTGGGAATGAACCTGGTAGATAAACGTATTCGAGTACGCTACGGCGACGGCTATGGCGTACGGGTGGCCTGTGAGCCACAAACATTCACCCGCATTACGCTCAATGTCCCCTTGGCGAGGGCTGCCTGATGTTAAACGTACTGATTGTCGATGATGAACCCTCTGCGCGCGATAACCTGCGACATTTGTTGGAAGCGGAAGAAGGTATCAGCATTGTCGGCGAATGCGCCAATGCGATAGAAGCCATCAGCGGGATCCATCGCCTGCAGCCGGACGTGGTGTTTCTGGATATTCAGATGCCGCGCATCACCGGGCTGGAGATGGTGGGCATGCTCGATCCTAATCGCATGCCGCATATCGTGTTCCTGACCGCCTATGACGAATACGCGGTGCAGGCCTTTGAAGAGCATGCGTTTGATTACCTGTTGAAACCGGCGGAGCCGAAGCGGCTGAGCAAAACTCTGCAGCGCCTGCAGCAACAGCGCGGGCAGCAAAACATCGCCGCGCTGGACGAAAGCGCCGGCTACCTGAAATACATCCCCTGTACCGGCCACAGTCGCATCTATTTGCTGCGCTTTGACGAGGTAGTAGCGATACGTTCGCGACTGAGTGGCGTATTTGTGGTGCGTAATGACGGCATGGAATGTTTTACCGAGCTGACGCTGCGAACGCTGGAGCTGCGGACACCGCTGGTACGCTGCCACCGTCAGTATTTGGTCAATCTGGAGCAGGTGCGTGAAATTCGCTTCGATGAGGGTGGCGCTGCGGAAATGATCATGCCGGTTGGGGAGCCCGTCCCGGTCAGCCGCCGCTATCTGAAAGCCTTGAAAGAGGAGCTGGGGCTGCGGGGTTAGGGCGATTCTGAAATTATTGGCTTTACGGGCGTCTTGGTGACGCCCTTTTTGTTTGTCCTTGACGGGGTTAAGTCCCCCTTATAGCTTTATTGACATCAACAGGCGCTTTTTGCGTCGCGTCCAAGGAAAAGAAAATGAGTGAAGCACGGATTATCGCCAAAGCGATGAAAGACGGGAAACCGGTACAGGATCTGGTTATCCTGCCGGCATTGGCGAACCGCCATGGTCTGATCACCGGAGCGACCGGGACAGGTAAAACCGTGACGCTGCAAAAAATGGCCGAGCAGTTTTCGCGCATTGGCGTACCGGTCTTTTTGTCTGACGTGAAGGGAGACCTGTCGGGTATTGGTACCGAAGCCGTGCCTTCCGAGAAGCTGCAGGCGCGTTTGGCGGCAATTGGCGTCACTGACTGGCAGCCGCAGGCCTGTACGATTATTCCGTGGGACATTTATGGCGAGAAGGGCCATCCGATCCGCGCCACCGTATCCGATCTGGGGCCGCTGCTGTTGGCCCGATTGCTGGATTTGAACGAAGTGCAAAGCGGCGTGCTGCAGCTGGTGTTCAAAATAGCCGACGACAATGCGCTGCTGCTGTTGGATATGAAAGACCTGCGCGCCATGGTGCAGTACGTGGGGGACAACGCCAAACAGTTCCAAACCCAATACGGCAATATCTCTTCGGCTTCGGTCGGCGCTATCCAGCGCGGATTGTTGACGCTGGAAGAACAGGGGGCGAACCAGTTCTTCGGCGAGCCGATGCTGGACATCAATGACCTGATGAAAACCGACGCCAACGGCCACGGCATCATCAACCTGCTGGCGGCGGACAAGCTGATTAATCAGCCGAAACTCTATTCGGTGTTCCTGCTGTGGCTGCTGGCCGAGCTGTTCGAACACCTGCCGGAAGTGGGCGATCCTGAACAGCCGAAGCTGGTGTTCTTCTTCGACGAAGCTCATCTGCTGTTCAACGACGCACCGGCGGCGCTGCTGACGAAAATCGAACAGGTGGTACGCCTGATCCGTTCCAAAGGTGTCGGCATCTACTTTGTGACCCAAAATCCGCTCGACATCCCGGATAGTGTACTCGGACAGTTGGGCAACCGGGTGCAGCACGCGCTACGCGCCTTTACCCCTCGCGATCAGAAAGCGGTGAAAGCAGCAGCGCAAACCATGCGCGCCAATCCGGCCTTCGATGCGGAAACGGCGATCACCGAACTGGGCGTCGGCGAGGCGCTGGTCTCTTTCCTCGACGAAAAAGGGCGGCCAAACGTGGTGGAACGGGCAATGGTGATCGCGCCGGAATCCAAGATGGGCATGCTGGGGGCGGAAGGGCTGAACAGTGCGATCAACAAATCGCCGCTGTACGGTCGTTATGAGGATATGGTGGACCGCGAGTCTGCCTACGAGAAGCTGTCTGCGGAAGGTTTCGCCACCGTCGGTGCGCCGCAAGCGGGCCAACCGGCACAGCAACCCCAGGCGCAGCAGCCGGCGGGCGGCGGCCTGATGGGCGGGCTGAACGATATTTTGTTTGGCTCTACCGGCCCACGCGGCGGCAAGCGCGACGGTATAGTTCAAACTGCCGCCAAGAGCATGGCACGCGATCTCGGGCGTCAGATCCTGCGCGGCGTGCTGGGCTCGATCATGGGCGGTCGCAAGAAGTAAGCTGAAATTATCGGTAGCGGCAGTATCGTGGGGGCGTTGTATACTGCGCCCGTGTAAATCGGGGCGGCATATTCGCCCCCTACGATGATGTCTGTTGGAAACACTATGCTGCTGTTGATCGATAACTACGACTCTTTTACCTATAACCTTTACCAGTACTTCTGCGAATTAGGCGCCGAGGTGCTGGTGAAGCGTAACGACGAGCTGCAACTGGCCGATATCGAAAGGTTGGCGCCGCAGCGTCTGGTGATCTCTCCTGGGCCCTGTACCCCGAATGAAGCCGGCATCTCATTAGCCGCCATCCAGCATTTTGCCGGCAAGCTGCCGATCCTCGGCGTTTGTCTGGGGCACCAGGCGCTGGGGCAGGCATTCGGTGCTAAGGTGGTACGCGCCCGCGAGGTGATGCATGGCAAGACCTCGGCGATCCGCCATCTCGACAGCGGTGTTTTTCACGGTTTGAACAATCCGCTGACCGTTACCCGTTATCATTCGTTGGTGCTTGAAGCCGCCACGCTGCCGGACTGTTTTGAAGTCACCGCCTGGAGCGAGCGCGACGGCGTTCGCGATGAGATCATGGGCATCCGCCACCGGCAGTTGACGCTGGAAGGGGTACAGTTCCACCCAGAAAGCATCCTCAGCGAGCAGGGGCATCAGCTGTTGGATAATTTCCTTAAAAGTTAACTACTTAGATTTTTTTTAGCCGCCAAGGCGATTTGAGTTTGCCCTTAACTGGTTTTTTATGCATATTTTGTGATTATATTTTCACTTAATTGCAATCAAAAGACTGAGTCACTTTCAGGGTGGACCCCATAATGACCGAAAAATCTGCAGTAACCCGCAGCACCTTTGATCAGGTTATCCTGCCTGTTTATGCACCTGCTCAGTTTGTCCCGGTCAGGGGCAAAGGCAGCCGCGTGTGGGACCAGCAAGGGAAAGAGTACATCGACTTCTCCGGCGGTATTGCGGTGACGGCGTTGGGACACTGCCACCCGGCGTTGGTTGAGGCGCTGAAACAGCAGGGCGAAACCCTGTGGCATACCAGCAACGTGTTCACCAACGAACCGGCGCTGCGCCTGGCGACCAAGCTAATTAACGCCACCTTTGCCGATCGGGTGTTTTTTGCCAACTCCGGCGCAGAGGCTAACGAGGCGGCCTTCAAACTGGCGCGTCATTATGCGATTACCCGCCACAGTCCGTACAAAACCAAAATCATCGCCTTCTATAACGCGTTTCACGGCCGCACGCTGTTTACCGTCTCTGTAGGCGGACAGGCCAAGTATTCCGACGGTTTTGGACCGAAACCGGCCGATATCGTCCACGTGCCGTTCAACGATCTGGCCGCGGTGAAAGCGGTGATGGACGACCATACCTGCGCGGTGGTGATGGAGCCGATCCAGGGTGAGGGCGGGATTACCCCGGTAGATGCCGACTTCCTCAAGGGCGTACGCGAACTGTGCGACAAGCATCAGGCGCTGCTGGTATTCGACGAAGTGCAAAGCGGTATGGGACGCAGTGGCAAACTGTTCGCCTATATGCACTATGGCGTGACGCCAGACATCCTCACCACGGCCAAAGCGCTTGGCGGTGGCTTCCCGGTCAGCGCCATGCTGACCACCGAAGAGATTGCTTCGGTGATGCAGGTGGGCACCCATGGCACCACCTACGGCGGCAATCCGCTGGCCTGCGCGGTGGCGGAGGCGGCGCTGGACGTGATCAATACGCCGGAAGTGCTCAGTGGCATTGAACTGCGTCATGGATTGTACGTGCAGGCGTTAAAACAGATTGGCGAGAAATATGGTGTTTTCAGCGACATTCGCGGCATGGGCCTGCTGATCGGTGCCGAATTGACTGCGCCGTATCATGGCAAGGCGCGCGATTTCCTGACTGCCGCTGCTGCGCGCGGGTTGATGATCCTCAATGCCGGGCCAAACGTGATTCGTTTTGCGCCTTCGCTGGTAGTAGCAACCGAGGATATTGACGAAGGGATGGCGCTGTTTGAGCTGGCGGTACAGGACGTGATTAACGCTTAATACGTCGTGTTGATGTCGAGGGCGCCAGACGGCGCCCTTATTGATCGCGCAGTTTGCGTTTCAGCCAGATGCCATGGTGTGGACGCTGGCGCCAGGCCAACGACGAAATGGTGTGCATGACGCTCAGGTGGGACAAAATCCGCCGCAGGTGACGCTCCATTTCGGTTACCGGCATCTCCGGGTGCAAATCCGGCGGCTGCATAATGGCGCTGCCACTGCTCGGGCCGTCGTATTCCAGCCGCTGCTGACAGCTTTGCAGCGCGATTTCACAAGTCTGCAGATACTCCTCCGCCAGCTTTGGCGTCAGCATATAGTGTTCGCGCGCCAGAATGGTCATCGCATTCAGGTGTTCGACAATAAACTGGCTGTGCGTGACCCACAGGCGCATATCTGCCAGATAGCTCGATTCAAACCCCGGTTCCTGCATCGCCTGATTAAGTGAGGTGAACAGCGCGTTGTGCGCCTGATTGACCTGCATACGAGCATAGGCCAGCGCACTGGCATCGGGCTCTTGTTCTTCCAGCAACAGGCGCAGCGCCTGCTGATCGTTTTCCAATGCCTGATGGGCATTCTTGCGTAGCAAACCGCTTTGCCACTGTGGCCACAGCCAGATGGTGCTACCGAACACCAGCACGCAGCCGATCAGCGTGTCGATCAGGCGCGGCACCAGGAAGTGTGTGCCGTTCAGGGCCAACAGTTGCAGGGTATAGACCGCCGTCACCGTAAAGCCAATCACCGCCAGCCCGTAATTTTTACGTGAAACCAGGTAGGCCAGCAGCGTGATCACCAGCATCACGCCCAGCGTCTCAGCCTCGGGCAGCTGCAGTTGCAGTAACCCGGCGGCAATCACCAACCCAACCAGGGTGCCGAGCGCACGGTGCTGGATACGCACCCGAGTGGCGTTGTAGCCGTTTTGGCTCACCAGCATGATGGTCAACAGGATCCAGTAAGGCTTTGGCAGATTGAACATCATGCCCAGGCTGCTGCCCGCCGCCAGGGTGACTCCCAGCCGAGCCGCATTGCGCAGGGCGTTGGATTTGAACGACAGATAACTGACCAGCGCGGGCCAGAACGGCAGACGGTTTTGATTGGCCATCAGATCGCGTCGGTAGAGTGGGTGCTGGGTGCGCAGCAGGCGGGCGATGCGGCTGAAGTGGTAGTAACAGAATTGGCCGACCGGGTTGTCCGGATGCTGCGCCGCCACTTTTTCCAGGGCGGCCAGTTCATTGTCCATATTGAAACGCTGAGAATGCTGATGATAGAGAATGTCATGCGCTACCGTGCGCAGCCGGTTGGCAATCACCTGTGCATTGCGGCGGATGATGGCCTCGGCCTGGCTCTGTTCTACCAGCTTTTGTACCTCTTCCGGCAGATGCAGGCTGACGGTGATGTGCTCCTGTAAATCCAGAGCGACCTGGAAGGTGCGTTGCAGACGCTTTTGCTCGAGATTGCTGGCATGGGGCAGAAAATTAAGTTGTTGATACAGCAAAGTGATCAGGTCCATGACCTTTTGCTGGCGCACCAGCAGTGGCGGTAACGCGGTCTGTGGATCGGTGTGCTGGGTTAACAGTGAATATTTGGCTTCGAAGTAGTCCGCCAGTTCCAGATAGAGCTGGTTGAGCGATTCGCGCATCGGTTGCTCTTTCCACAGCTTGAACCAGAACCAGGTAAACAGGCCGTACCAGGCGGTGCCCACGATATACAACAGGGGCGCGTGCCAAAGCGGCACCGTACCAGCCATGCTGAGAGAGAAGATGGCGGCAACCAGCGCGGCGGGCAGCAGGCGGGCATGCAGCGGGCTGATTTCACCGCTGACGCCAAGCAGCAGCGCCAGGCCCAGCATCAGTATCGGCAGCGGCAACTGCCAAAGTAGCGCCTGTTGCAGCAGCAGGCTGCTGAGCGCAAAGAGCGAACCGCCGACGATCAGGCGTTTGAAGAAGCGTTTGTGGGGCGTGTCCAGCCCGGCGATGTTGCAGCAGGCGGGAACCAGAGAAAACAGCAGGCCGTATTGCAGTTGGCCGATCAGCAGGCCAAGCAGAACCGGCAGGCACAGCACCAGCGTTTGCCGCAGTGCGTAATTGACTTCCGGATGGTAAATCAGTCGGCGCCACATGATAAATCGGGGCATAAAAAAACGGCGCGAATCATCGCGCCGTTTTTTCAGTGATTAACGGGTGCCGTAAACGACAATAGTTTTGCCGTGAGCGGAGATCAGGTTTTGATCTTCCAGCATTTTCAGGATACGACCCACGGTTTCACGAGAGCAACCGACGATCTGGCCAATTTCCTGACGGGTGATTTTAATCTGCATGCCATCCGGATGGGTCATGGCATCAGGCTGTTTCGCCAGGTTCAGCAGGGTTTGCGCGATGCGGCCCGTAACGTCCAGGAAGGCGAGGTTACCCACTTTCTCAGAGGTTATCTGCAGGCGGTTTGCCATCTGGGCAGACAGGCGCATCAGGATGTCCGGGTTAACCTGGATCAGCTGGCGGAATTTCTTGTAGGAAATTTCAGCCACTTCGCAGGCGGTCTTCGCCCTAACCCAGGCGCTACGCTCCTGACCTTCTTCAAACAATCCAAGCTCGCCGATGAAATCCCCCTGGTTAAGGTAGGACAGGATCATCTCTTTACCTTCTTCATCCTTAATCAGCACCGCAACGGAGCCTTTAACGATGTAGTAAAGCGTTTCGGCTTTTTCACCTTGGTGAATCAGCGTACTTTTGGATGGATATTTGTGGATATGGCAATGAGACAGGAACCATTCGAGAGTAGGGTCTGTTTGCGGTTTGCCGAGAACCATTCGCTGTTATCCTCTGTTGTTATCGCTGCCTTGTGTCACAGGGGTCAGAGTTCCCTGTAAAACGTGCTGTCGCCGTTGTTTTAATGGTGGCTATCAGCAGGTTTTGAGGCGTGTCATAAATATACGCTGTCGCTCTAGCATATTAACTTGCCGGGAGAGCTGCAAGCTACATTCTGTTAACATACCGGTAAAGGAGCCTTTCCCTGGGAGTTTCCCTGAAATCAGTGTCCCGGAAAGATTTATTGCGGCTCTGTTTGTAGCACAGAGTGAGGCGGGTGTCTTGTGTTGTCTCGCTTCAGCATGATTAGCATCAGGTTCCGTTGCCAGTTTCTATGCGAAAGCGTACTGTGATTTTAAGAAATTAACCGGAGTGACCAGCATGCAGGCAAGAGTTAAGTGGGTGGAAGGGTTGACGTTTCTGGGCGAATCCGCGTCTGGCCATCAGGTATTGATGGACGGCAACGCCGGCGATAAAGCACCCAGTCCGATGGAAATGGTGCTGATGTCAGTAGGGGGATGCAGTGCAATCGACGTGGTGTCGATCCTGCAAAAAGGACGTAATGACGTGCGTGATTGCGAGGTGAAGCTGACCTCTGAACGTCGCGAAGAAGCGCCACGGTTGTTTACCCACATCAATCTGCATTTTATCGTGAGCGGCAAAGATTTGAGCGACAAGATCGTGGAGCGTGCGGTAAACCTCTCGGCCGAGAAGTACTGTTCGGTTTCACTGATGCTGAGCAAAGCCGCCAGCGTGACCCACAGTTTTGAAATCCGCGACCTGGCGTAACGGATAAAGGGGCGCGGTTGTGCCGCGCCCTGTTGTCTACTCGATTTTTTTTCCTTCCAGCAGTCGCTGCACCAGCGGCGCCATGATCAGCTCCATCGCCAGCCCCATTTTGCCACCCGGTACCACCAGCGTATTGATATGCGAGATAAAAGATCCCTGCAGCATTGCCAGCAGATAAGGGAAGTCGATCTGGTCCAGCCCGCGGAAGTGGATCACCACAAAGCTCTCGTCCAGCGAAGGGATAGCCTTGGCGGCGAACGGGTTGGAGGTGTCTACCGTCGGCACCCGTTGGAAGTTGATATGGGTGCGTGAGAACTGCGGCGTGATGTAGTTGATGTAGTCTTCCATCGAACGAACCACCGAATCCATCACCGCTTCGCGGGAGTGGCCGCGTTCACCGGTATCGCGGATCAGCTTCTGGATCCATTCCAGGTTGACGATCGGCACCACGCCAACCAGCAGATCGACGTGTTTGGCCACGTCGATCTGTTCGGTCACGACGCCACCGTGCAATCCTTCGTAGAACAGCATGTCGGTGGGTGCCGGCAAAGCTTCCCAGGGGGTGAAGGTGCCGGGAACCTGATTATAGGGCACCGCTTCATCGTAGGTATGCAGATACTTGCGTGAGCGGCCGGTGCCGTTTTTGCCGTAGTCGAGAAAGCTTTGCTGCAGCAGGCCGAAGTCATTGGCTTCGGGGCCAAAATAGCTGATATGGCGGCCGAGATCGCGCGCTTTGCGGATCGCCGCGTCCATTTCCGGCCGGGTGTAGCGGTGGAAGCTGTCGCCTTCCAGCTCGGCGGCGCGGATGTTCAACTGCTGAAAGATTTTACGGAACGCCACGCTGGTGGTGGTGGTGCCGGCCCCGCTGGAGCCGGTCACTGCGATAACGGGATGTTTGGCGGACATGGTATAGGTCACTCCGTGTTAAATGCGCAGGCGTCAGATATCATTATTGGTCTGTTTGACGCCCTTTCGCCAAGGGCAAAATTCCGCGCGTTGGTTTGCAATACCGCATTGTTACCTGATTTTTTCCGTCAGTCATAGAACCGATCGCCACTAAATTTCTTCCTGCCCGGCGCGGAACTGGCCGCGCGGCATGATGTTGACGGTCTCATGCAGTTCTGACCAAACCAGCAACACCTCGCCGTTTTTCAACTGGCGGCGCACGTCTTCCACTTTCTGTTCCAGCGAACGTTCGTGCTCGCCGTAGTCGGTGCCTTCGCGTAGCACAAAGGACTCGATCAGGCTGTTCAGGGTCTCAGTTTCCAGTTCTTTCCAGGGGATAATCACTTGGCGGTGTCCAGATAAGGGGAAAGCCAGGATGGAATACGGTATTCCAGCCACATTTGGGGATGTTTCAAGGTGCCGCCGACAAAACCGACGTGGCCACCAAACTCGGTCAACTGATACTCAATGTTGTGCGGCAGCGTGGCGACTTCGGGGATCACTTCGTCGGTCATAAAGGGATCGTCTTTGGCATGGATGATCAATAACGGCGTCTGGATCGTCGGCAACAGCGGCAGGGCGCTGCAACGACGGTAATAATCGCTGGCATCGCTGAAGCCGTGGATGCGCGAAGTAATGGCATCGTCAAAGTCGCGGATCCGGCGCAACGCCTTGAGCTGCGGCAGTTTGAGCGGCAGGGTATCAGGATAGTGCAGCAGCTTGCGAGTGGCGTTTTGTTTTAACTGCCCGAGCAGATAGCGCTGATAAACGCGCGAGAAGCCTTGTTCCATACGCCACGAACAGGGCTCCAGCATCAGCGGCGCGGAGACCACGACCGCCGCCTGCAGCAGGCTTTCCGCCCGCTGCTGCGCCAGGTAGCAGGCCAGCATGTTACCGCCGAGCGAGACGCCGACCGCGGCGGTGGGCGTTTCACCGTAGGTCGCGCGCAGCCACTGCAGGAAGAAACGCGCATCTTCCGTTTCTCCGGAGTGATAGATGCGCTGCTTGCGGTTCGGCACGCCGCTGCAACCGCGAAAATGCATCACCACGCCAAGCCAGCCTTTTTCACGCCAGGCGTTGAGTTGACCATGAGCGTAGGGGCTGTAGAAGTTGCCTTCCAGCCCGTGGAACAGCACCACGCGCGGTTTGCCGGCAGCCAGAGTCGGATCTTCGCTCCAGGCGAGATCGACAAAGTCGCCGTCGGGCAATTCCAGCCGCTGCCAGTGCGGTTTGAGCTGCACGCGGCGGCGTACCAGCCGTGGTAGCAGCGTCTGCAGATGCGGATTACTGGCCCCGGTCAAAGGGCGAAAGGATTCATGCATAACCTGAGTAAAAATCTTATTGGCGGCTATTGTGGGATTAATAGTGCGCTGTTAGCTTCACTATCCTGAACTGACAATAATACTGCAAAAAATCACCCTGGGTGAGGAGCACCCGCCTCATGGAACCGAGTTTATTTCTTTCGATGTTAGGCTTCCTGTGGGTCGCCGCCATCACGCCAGGCCCTAATAATATGCTGCTGACCACCTCCGGCGCCAATTTTGGCTTTATGCGCTCGCTGCTGTTGATGATGGGCATCATGCTGGGCATGCAAAGCATTTTGCTGCTGGTGGCGTTCGGGGTCGGCAGCCTGATCCTGGTTTACCCTGCGCTGCACCTGGTGCTGAAAATCCTCGGCAGCCTGTACCTGTTATGGCTGGCGTGGAAAGTGGCCACGGCCGCCTATGAAAAGCTGGAGACCGACGTGGCACCGCCCAAACCGATACGCTTGTATCAGGGCTGGCTGTTGCAGTTCCTTAACCCCAAGGCCTGGCTGATGGCGCTGGGGGCGGTGGCCAGTTTTAGCCTGGCAGGCGACAGGTACAACACGTCGATTGTGGCGATCTCGCTGGGCATTTTGGTGGTGAATATCGTCGCCGGGGTGATTTGGCTCGGATTCGGCACGGTGATTGGTCGCCTGCTACGCAGCAAAAAGGCCTGGATCATCTTTAATGTGTCAATGGGGCTGCTGACGGCGGCCTGTGTGTTACTCATCTGGCATTAAGGAGTTGCAGATGGCAGAAAATTACTTCCACGTAGTGGCCTTCACCGGCGAAGGGCTTCGCGGCAATCCGGCCGGCGTATGCCTGTTGAAACAGCCGTTGTCGACCGCCGAGATGCAAGCGATCGCCAATGAACTGAACCTGCCTGAAACCAGTTTTGTCTGGGACGATGGCGATATGTCGGCCATCCGCTGGTTCACTCCCCAGCGCGAGGTGGATCTGTGCGGCCACGGTACGCTGGCGGCGGCGCACGTGATGCTCAGCGCGGTCAATCCGGCGTTGCAGGATATCCGTTTCCGTTCGGCCAGTGGTGATTTGTACGTTAAGCGCGACGCCGAAGATGGCGAACGCTTGATCCTGGATTTTCCGTCCCGACCGCCGCAAAAAATCGCGACGCCTGCCGGGCTGACAGAGCTGTTGGGCGTTGAACCGCAGGAAGTGTGGCAAGCCAATGCGCTGCTGGTGGTGCTGGAAAACGAAGCGCAGGTGCGGGCGCTGCAGCCGGCTATCCCGGCGTTAATTGCTTTAACTGGTCGCGCGGTGATCGCCAGCGCACCGGGCGAAACGGTGGATTTCGTTTCGCGCTATTTCACGCTGGACGGCGGTGAGGATCCGGTCACCGGCTCTGCACACTGCACGTTGATGCCTTACTGGAGCGCACGTCTCGGGCGTCATCAATTACACGCGCGGCAGATATCGGCGCGCGGCGGTGAGTTGTTCTGTGAACTGAAAGGCGACCGTACCCTGATAGGCGGCGATGCGCAGATTTTTTTGCGTGGCGAACTGAGCCTGTAATCAGGCCGAACCGCGTTCTACCAGCCGCCATTCGAGCACGTCATTGCGTGGCGGCTGTTGCGGATCCTTGATTTTTTCCAGCAGCAGCTGCACGCTGCGCACGCCGAATTGATGCATCGGCTGTTCGACGGTGGTCAGCGGCGGGGTGGTAATGGCGCCAAAAGGCACACCGTCAAAGCCCATCACTGCGACCTGTTCGGGGATGCGCAGCCCTTGTTGGTGCAAGCTGCTCATTGCCCCGCCGGCAATCACGTCCGAGATGGCAAAGACCGCATCCGGGCGTGGCTCCGCGTCCAGCAGGCGGTTCATCGCCAGCGCACCGGCGGCATATTCCAATCCTTCGACGTATTCCACCCGGCAATAGTCCAGTTTGGCTTCGGCCAGCGCCTGTCGATAACCCTGCTCCCGTTGCTGTGAATAGAGATAGCGCATGTCGCTGTTGATCAGCGCAATACGTTGCCGGCCCTGAGCGACCAAATAACGTACGCCTGCCATCGCCGCCTGATGATTGTCGATGGTCACCGAGGAAGCGCGGAACTCGGGATCGCCTTCACCGCATTGTACCCAGGGGAAATCGCCGATCATCGCGGTCAGGCCGGGCAGGCAACTGACGGCGTCCATGGTAATGACTCCGTCGACCACCTTGCCGCTCAGCAGGCTGAGGTAGGCGGAT
This sequence comes from Serratia sp. OS31, assembly GCF_014164835.1. Taxonomy (NCBI): domain Bacteria; kingdom Pseudomonadati; phylum Pseudomonadota; class Gammaproteobacteria; order Enterobacterales; family Yersiniaceae; genus Serratia; species Serratia sp. OS31. The sequence goes on from NZ_JACJFQ010000038.1 coordinate 20,252, forward strand.
TCCCGCGTCGGATTGGATTCAGAGTTGCACAGCAAAATGTGGTAGCCGTGACGTTCAGCCTCCTCTTCGATACCGCGTACTACCAGCGAGCAGAAAGGGTTGGTGATACTGGAAACCAGCACCAGCAACATGCGGCTACGCGAAGTGCGCAACTGACGCGCCAGCAGGTTGGGCTGATAGTCGCAGGCGCGGATCGCGGCCAGTACCTTGTCGCGAGTGGCCGGTTTGACGATCTGCTGGCCGTTCAACACCCGTGAAACGGTCGCGGCGGAGACGCCGGCGAGTTTCGCCACCTTTTCGATCGACATGGTTTGCTGTTCCTTCTGCCCATTTGCCCCGAACAATATGCTCAAGCACGGAAAAATGTCTGCGCCTGACCTCAGGATTGTGATGTTGATTACAAATTCATCTTATCAGCCCCTCTTATCACATTAATCGGGTTGCCGAAAAAAAGAAATCGATTACATTTTGCTCATGGTGAAAATGAAATCGATTACATTTTACGATTTCGCGGTATTTCGCTGAACCCATAATCTGAAAAGAGGTGGCGGATGCAGGTGCAACTGAGGGTAGCGGAAAGCGGCGATCGCCCGGAAATCGCGCAGCTGATTCATCTGTCGACCAATGCCTGGTACCAACGCCACGGCAGAGGGGCCATTTTTACCGCAGAGCCGGCCAGCTGTGGGCTGTTCGTTGACGTCTATCGCCAACTGGATCCCGGTCAGCACTGGATTGCGCGCGATGAGCAGGGCGTACTGTGCAGTTCCTGCTTTTTCCATCCGCGTGAGACACACCTCGGGCTGGGCATCATGAATGTGCATCCCGATTACTTCGGTCGCGGTATCGCCGCGCAGCTGATGGCGAAAGCCGATGAGCTGGCGGGATCGCTACCGATACGCCTGATTTCCAGCGCGTTAAATCTGGACTCCTACGCGTTGTACCACCGTGCCGGCTTCACGCCCTATGCGATTTATCAGGATATGGCGATCCCGGTGCCGACGCTGGGGTTCTCTTTTCCACGACTGACGCGCGGCAGGGTACGTGCCGCTCAGCAGGGCGATCTGCCCGGCATTTTGCAATTGGAGCGAACGCTGCTGGGCATTGAACGCCGTCGCGATATCGACCATTTCCTTAACGACACCAGCGGGTTATGGAGTATCGCCGTGTGGGAGCTGGACGGCGTGATTGGCGGCTATCTGGCGTCGGTGGCGCATCCGGCTTCACGCATGTTGGGGCCGGGCTGCAGCCACAGCGAAGAGATCGCCCTGGAGTTGATCAGTTGGATGCTGGACCAGCATCACCGCGGCACCACGCCGGTGGTGCTGGTACCGGCGCAGCGTTCTGCCCTCAGTCAGGTGCTGTTGCAGTGGGGCGGAAGGATTTGCGAATTGCATTTGGCGCAGGTGAAAGGCCAGGCGCAGCAACCCGGCGGTGTGGTTATGCCGTCCTTCCTGCCGGAAAGCGGTTAACCACCACCACAACAATACCAATGGGGAAATTATGCAAACTGACAGCGTGGCCCTGGGGGCCAACAGCGCCACATTCAAATGGGTAGTGCCGCGGCTGGCACTGATGATGTTTCTGCAATTCTTTGTTTGGGGCGCCTGGTACGTCACGCTCGGCGTAGTGATGGGCAAGTTTGGCCTGGCGGCAATCATCGGCGATGCTTATTCCACCGGGCCGATCGCGTCGATTCTTTCGCCGTTCGTACTGGGCATGCTGGTGGATCGCTTCTTTGCCTCGCAGAAGGTACTGGGCGTACTGCACCTGATCGGTGCCGGGTTGCTTTGGCTGATGCCGGGCTTTTTCAGCAGTGGGCAAAGCGGCCTGCTGTGGATCATCTTCGGCTATATGCTGTGCTATATGCCGACGATCGCCCTTAGCAACAACGTCGCGTTTTACAGCCTGAGCAACAGTGAAAAGGCATTTCCCGTGGTGCGGGCGTTCGGGACCTTCGGCTGGATTGTCGCCGGGCTGATCGTCGGCGCCAGCGGGTTGTCCGACAGCACCGGCATTTTCACGCTGGCGGCGGTCGCTTCGCTGGTGCTGGCTATCTACAGCTTCACCCTGCCACACACCCCGGCGCCGGAACGTGGCAAACCGGTAAAAATGCGCGACCTGCTGTGCGCCGATGCCTTTGCCATGCTGAAGCAACGGCACTTTCTGGTGTTTATCATCTGCGCGACGCTGATCTCCATCCCGTTGGCGGCCTACTATGCCTACGCCGCGCCGTTCGTTGCCGCCACGGGATTTAGCAACGTCGGTGGCGTGATGTCGCTGGGGCAGATGTCCGAGCTGTTCTTTATGCTGTTGATCCCGTTCCTGTTCGCGCGGTTGGGCATCAAAGTGATGCTGTTGATTGGCATGCTGTCGTGGTTCCTGCGCTACGTGATGTTTGCGTTGGGTATCACTGAGGAACTGCGCTGGATGATTTACCTCGGCATCCTGTTGCACGGCATGTGCTACGACTTCTTTTTCGTGATTGGTTTTATCTACACCGACAAGGTGGCGGGCGACAAGGTCAAGGGCCAGGCGCAGAGTCTGCTGGTGTTGTTTACCTATGGGCTGGGCATGCTGATCGGTTCGCAGATCAGCGGTGCGCTGTTTAATCGAATGGTGACGGCAGAGGGGGCGGCGGCGCTGCCGCAGTGGCAGAGCTTCTGGTGGTATCCGGCCATCGGCGCACTGGTGATAGCGGCGCTGTTTTTCTTCACCTTCAATTACCGCGAAATCCCGCAAGCGGAGAAAGGCGATGACTGACCTGCGCGTACTGGTTGTGGGGTGCGGCAACATGGGAGCCTCGCACGCCGAAGCCTATCACGGCATGAAAGGGGTTGAGATCTGCGGGCTGGTGGCGCGCGGCGATTCGCGGCATCGGCTCAATGCCAGGTTGGGCGGCGGCTACCCGACGTTCAGTGATTTTTCACAGGCGCTGACGGCGACGCATCCTGATGCGGTATGCCTGACGACCTGGCCCGATACTCACGAGGCTTACGCGCTGGCGGCACTGGCCGCCGGTTGCCATCTGTTCATTGAGAAACCCCTCGCCACCACCGTAGCCGGTGCGGAACGCGTGATCGCCGCCGCCCGTGCTGCCGGGCGGCAACTGGTGGTCGGTTATATCCTGCGTCACCATCCTTCATGGCGGCGATTCGTTGAATTGGCGCGCGGCCTCGGCAAACCGCTGGTGATGCGCATGAACCTCAATCAGCAAAGCCACGGCGCGATGTGGGACGTGCATCGTAATCTGATGCAGTCGCTGTCGCCGATTGTCGACTGCGGCGTGCATTACCTCGACGTGATGTGCCAGATGGCCCAGTCGGAGCCGGTCAGCGTCAGCGCCATCGGCGCACGGTTGAGCGATGCGCTGCCGCCGGGAATGTACAACTATGGCCAGCTGCAAGTGCGCTTTGCCGATGGCTCGGTGGGCTGGTACGAAGCCGGCTGGGGGCCGATGATCAGCGAAACCGCCTACTTTGTGAAAGACGTGATTGGGCCACTCGGCGCGGTTTCGATCGTGGCGCGACAGTCGGGTGCGGTGGGGGAGTCTGATAACGTTGACGGTCATACCCGCACCGATTCGTTGCGCGTCCATTATGCGACGCTGGACGGTGCCAATCAGTTTGTCCACCCGGACCGCTGGATCGACTGTCAGGACGAACCGGACCATTTGGCGCTGTGCCTGAGCGAGCAGCGCTATTTTCTTCAGGCGATACAAGAGGGGCTGGATCTCAGCCGGCATTGGCAGGATGCCTTAAACAGCCTGCGCGTAGTCCTGGCGGCGGATGAAGCGGTACGCAGCCAGAGAACGGTAATGTTAGGGAGGTCATCACCATGAAAACCATTCAGGGGCCAGGGCTGTTTCTGGCGCAGTTTATCGGCGCGCAGGCGCCGTTCGATTCACTGGACGGGCTGGCCGGTTGGGCCGCGGGCCTGGGGTTCAAAAGCGTGCAGATCCCGACCGGCGCTCCGGCCATTTTTGATCTCGAACGGGCCGCCCACTGCCAGGAATATTGCGACGGCATACGTGAACAACTGGCGGGATACGGCCTGGTCATTTCGGAGTTGTCCACTCACCTGCAAGGACAGCTGGTGGCGGTGCACCCGGTTTACGATCTGGCTTTCGACGCCTTTGCTCCGGCAGTGATGCGCGGCAATCCGCAGGCGCGACAGGCATGGGCGACCGAGCAATTGTTGATGGCGGCGCAGGCGTCGCAGCGGCTTGGATTAACCGCGCACGTTACTTTCTCCGGTGCGCTGGCCTGGCCTTATTTTTACCCCTGGCCGCCCCATAATGCGCTGTTGCTGGAGGAGGCCTTCGGGCAGTTGGCGCGGTGTTGGCGGCCGATCCTCGATGCTTTTGACAACGTGGGCGTCGATCTTTGTTATGAGCTGCATCCCGGGGAAGATCTGCACGACGGCGTGACGTTCGAGCGTTTTCTGCGCCAGGTTGGCAATCATCCGCGCTGCCATATTTTATACGACCCCAGCCATCTGCATTTGCAGCAAATGGACTACCTGGGCTTTATTGATGTTTATCATGCGCGTATCCGGGCGTTCCACGTCAAAGATGCGGAATATCGACCCAATGCCCGCAGCGGTGTGTATGGCGGCTATCAACCCTGGCTGGAAAGGCCTGGGCGTTTTCGTTCGTTGGGTGACGGGCAGATCGACTTCCCGGCGATCTTCAGCAAACTGGCGCAGTACGATTTCCCCGGTTGGGCCACGCTGGAATGGGAGTGCTGCCTGAAGTCGCCGGAGGCGGGGGCGCGTGAAGGGGCCGAGTTTATCACCCGGCATATTATTCCTGTTGCCGATCGGGCGTTCGATGATTTTGCCGCCTCCGGCGTTGAGCGCAAACAGATCCGGCGGATGCTGGGTATCGGAGAACAGCCATGAGACTACGTTTGGGTATGGTCGGCGGGGGCGAAGGGGCGTTTATTGGTGCAGTGCATCGCCTGGCTGCGCGAATGGACGACGAATTCGAGCTGGTGGCCGGGGCTTTTTCCTCCGATGAGGAAAATTGCCGTCGTACCGGTGAGCGGCTGCACCTGGATCCGCAACGCAGCTATCGCGATTTCCGGCAGATGGCGCAGGCCGAGGCGGCTCGCGAAGACGGCGTGGATGTGGTGGCGATCGTCACGCCCAATTATTTGCATGCGCCGGTAGCGACTGCCTTTCTCAACGCCGGTATCGACGTCATCTGCGACAAGCCGCTGTGCAACAGCTACGCCGAAGCGTTGCAGTTGGCCGAAACGGTGCGACGTAGCGGAAGGCAGCTGATATTAACCCATAACTACAGTGCTTATCCGCTGGTGCGCGAGGCGCGGAGCCGGGTGCTGGCCGGTGAACTGGGCGAGATCCGCTTTATCGAGGTGGAGTATCTGCAGGAATGGCTGGCACAGCCGCTGGAGTTGACCGATAACAAGCAGGCGGGTTGGCGCGCCCAGCCGGAGAAAGCGGGAGCCGGTTGCATCGGTGACGTCGGCACCCACGCCTGGCAGTTGGCGCAGTTTGTCAGCGGCCTGTTGCCGCAGGCGATCAGCGCCGAGCTGACGACGTTTATTCCCGGACGCAAGCTGGACGACGATGTGCGGGTACAAATGCGATACGCCAACGGCGCCAGAGGCAGACTGTGGGCCAGCCAGGTGGCTTGCGGCCATGAAAACGGCTTGCGGCTGCGAGTCTACGGCAGTGAGGGCAGCCTGGCCTTTTGCCAGGAGCAACCCAATCAGCTGTGGATGCACCCACGAAATGCACCAGCCTACTGCATCACGCGCGCTTCTTCATTCCAGTATGCGGAGAACCGCCTGTTGGCGCGTGTGCCTGCCGGCCACCCCGAGGGGTATCTGGAAGGATTTGGCCAGATTTACCGTGAAGCGGCGAGCCGTCTGCGTGAGGGGCCGCAGGCTGCCCCCTTGTTGCCGGGAATTGAAACCGGTGTGCAGGGGATGGCGTTTATTGACGCCGCCCAGCGTAGCAGCGCCGCCGGAGGGCAATGGGTCGATTTGATTTGATTAAATATTCCCATAAGTAATAACGCAGAGTTTTTTATTCTTTTATAGCTCGTCAACGCTCGGGTAAAACTGTCAGCAACTGAACAGACTTTTATCAACGGAGCGAACATGGCGAGCAAACTTTTTTCTCTACGCAGTGCGGTGCTGCTGGTGTTGTCACTTAGCGCAGCCAGCGCCTATGCAGTGGACGTGACCGTGGCCTACCAGACTTCGGCGGAACCCGCCAAGGTGGCGCAGGCGGAAAACAGCTTCGCCAAACAGTCCGGCGCTACCGTTGACTGGCGCAAATTCGACAGTGGCTCCAGCGTGCTGCGCGCATTGGCTTCAGGTGACGTCCAGATCGGCAACATCGGCTCCAGCCCATTGGCGGTGGCCGCCAGCCAAAAACTGCCTATCGAAGTGTTTCTGATCGCCTCCCAGCTCGGCAGTTCCGAAGCGCTGGTGGTGAAAAAAGAGATTAAAAGCCCGCAGGATCTGATCGGTAAGCGCATCGCCGTGCCCTTTATCTCAACCACGCACTACAGCCTGTTGGCTTCTCTGAAGCACTGGGGTATCAAGCCAGAGCAGGTCAAAATCCTCAATCTGCAACCGCCCGCCATCGCCGCGGCCTGGCAGCGCGGTGATATCGATGGCGCCTATGTTTGGGCCCCGGTGGTCAATGAGTTGGCCAAACAGGGCAAGGTGCTGACGGATTCTGCCCAGGTCGGACAGTGGGGTGCCCCGACGCTCGACGTTTGGGTGGTGCGCAAGGACTTTGCCGAGAAGCATCCTGAAGTGGTGACGGCCTTTGCCGCCAGCGCGTTGAATGCCCAAAAAGCCTATCTGGCGCAGCCGGAGCAGTGGCTGAAGGACAAGGGCAACCTCAGCACGCTCTCCCGACTGAGCGGCGTGCCGGAAGAGCAGATACCGGTGCTGGTGCAGGGCAATACCTACCTGCCGGTCGCCGAACAGATCACCCAGCTTGGCCAGCCGGTGGACAAAGCCATTCATGACACCGCCGAGTTCCTCAAACAGCAGGGCAAAATTCCCCAGGTCGACAGCGATTACAGTGCCTATGTCACCGATCGCTTTGTGAAACAGGTGCAGGCTGCGCCGCAGTCGTAAGGGAGCAGAATGCTAAACGTTAACCACCTTTCAGCAGAGTACCAGGGGCGCCCTGCGCTGCGCGACGTCTCGTTCCAGATTGACGCCGGACAACTGGTGGTGGTGCTTGGCCCCTCGGGCTGCGGCAAAACCACGCTGCTGAATTTGATCGCCGGGTTTATCGAGCCTTCAGCTGGCAGCATCACGCTTGACGAAGTTCCCGTAAAAGGCCCCGGAGCCGAGCGGGGCGTGGTGTTCCAGCATGAAGGTTTACTGCCGTGGCGTAACGTGGTGGATAACGTCGAATTTGGCTTGCAGCTGGCCGGGTTTGGCAAGCCGCAGCGTCGCGAAGTGGCGCTGCAGATGTTGCAGCGTGTCGGCCTGGCCGGTTATGAGCAGCACTTTATCTGGCAGCTTTCCGGCGGTATGCGCCAGCGCGTGGGCATAGCTCGCGCACTGGCGGCCAATCCGCGTTTGCTGTTGCTGGACGAGCCGTTCGGTGCATTGGATGCTTTTACCCGTGAACAAATGCAGGAACTGCTATTGACCATCTGGCGCGACACCGGCAAGCAGGTGTTGCTGATTACCCACGATATTGAAGAGGCGGTGTTCCTTGCCAGTGAACTGCTGCTGCTGTCGCCGGGGCCGGGGCAGGTGGTGGAGCGTCTGGCGCTGAATTTCGGCCAACGCTATGCCGACGGTGAACCTTGCCGTTCGATCAAGTCTGATCCTGAATTTATCGCCCAGCGTGAATACGTGCTGGGTAAAGTCTTCCAACAGCGTGAGGCCTTGTTATGAGCCTGCATTCTGCCCTTAAAGAGGTTGCCCAGCCGAAGGCGGCGGCACCGAGGCGCTTTAGCGTGCCACGCAACGTCTGGTTGAGCAGCGCCACCCTGTTAGTGGTGCTGGCTATTTGGTGGAGCGTGACTGCGTTGAACCTGATCAGCCCGTTGTTCTTGCCGGCGCCGCAGCAGGTCCTGCATCAGTTGATCACCATAGCCAGCCCGCAGGGTTTTATGGACGCCACGCTATGGCAGCATCTGGCCGCCAGCCTGGGGCGTATCCTGGTTGCACTGCTGGCCGCGGTGCTTATCGGGGTGCCGGTGGGTATTGCCATGGGGCTGAACGACACGGTACGCGGCATTCTCGATCCGCTGATTGAGATTTATCGCCCGGTGCCGCCGCTGGCCTATTTACCGCTGATGGTGATTTGGTTCGGCATCGGTGAAACTTCAAAGATCCTGCTGATTTATCTGGCGATTTTCGCCCCGGTGACGCTGTCCGCCGTGGCGGGAGTGCGCAGCGTGGCTCAGGTCAGGGTACGCGCGGCGCGTGCGCTGGGCGCCAACCGCTGGCAGGTACTGCGTTTCGTTGTGCTGCCGAGCGCCTTGCCGGAGATTTTAACCGGTATTCGCATTGGGCTGGGGGTCGGCTGGTCGACGCTGGTCGCAGCAGAACTGATTGCCGCCACCCGCGGCCTGGGATTTATGGTGCAATCCGCCGGTGAGTTTCTGGCTACCGATGTGGTGCTGGCCGGTATTGGCGTGATTGCGATTATTGCATTTGGGCTGGAGCTGGGGCTGCGTGCCTTGCAGCGTCGATTGACCCCGTGGCACGGAGTACAGCAATGAACGAACGTTTAAGTATCACCCCCCTGGGGCCTTATATCGGTGCGCTGGTGGAGAATGTTGACCTGGCGCGTCCTTTGGGCGACGGCCAGTTCGAGCAGCTCTACCATGCGTTGCTCAAACATCAGGTGCTGTTCTTGCGCAATCAGCCTATCACGCCGTTGCAGCAGCGCAACCTGGCCGGCCGCTTTGGCGACCTGCACATCCATCCGGTCTACCCGCAAGCCGCCGATGTGAAAGAGATTATCGTGCTGGATACCCATGACAATAATCCGCCGGACAACGATAACTGGCATACCGACGTGACCTTTATCGAAAACCCACCGCTGGGGGCGATTTTGGCTGCGAAAACCTTGCCGACCACCGGCGGCGACACGCTGTGGGCCAGCGGTATCGCGGCTTATGAAGCCTTGTCCGCCCCTTTTAAACAGCTGCTGGCGGGCCTGCAGGCGGAGCATGACTTCACCAAGTCATTCCCGGAATACAAACACCGCGGCAGCGAAGAGGAACATCAGCGCTGGCAGTTGGCGGTACAGAAAAACCCGCCGCTGTTGCATCCGGTGGTGCGCACCCACCCGGTCAGCGGCCGGCAGGCGCTGTTCGTCAACGAAGGTTTCACGACCAGAATTGTTGATTTGGCTCCGAAGGAAAGTGACGCGCTGCTGAACTTCCTGTTTGCTCACATTACCAAGCCGGAGTTCCAGGTGCGCTGGCGCTGGCAGGAGAATGACATTGCCATTTGGGACAACCGCGTGACGCAGCATTACGCCAACGCGGATTATCTGCCACAGCGGCGCATCATGCACCGTGCGACCATTCTGGGGGATAAACCCTTTTACAAGGGGTAACATGCAGGGGCGGCAGGCCGCCCCGTAAGCCCTTAGGATTCGAACTCTTGCGTGAAGCGTTCCAACTGCTCCTGCGCGTCCAGCCAGGTCATTTCCGTTTCTTCCAAAGCGGACTTGGCCTGACTTTGTTGCTGTAGGCAGAGGGTCAGATCGGCCTTGCGGCTGATGTCGTACAGCGCGGAGTCCGCCAGCTTCTCTTCTACCGCCGCCAGTTCGGTACCCAGTTTTTCCATCTGTTGTTCCAGCTTGGCAATTTGCTTGCGCAGTGGCTGAGTCTGGCTGCGGAACTCGGCTTCGCGACGCTTCTGGTCTTTACGTGCCTGCGCACTGTTGCCGTTGTTCTCTTTATCCGGGGCGTCCTGCTGATTTTCCTGACGTTGCAGGTCGCTCAGCCATTGCTGGTAGTCGTCCAGATCGCCTTCGAACACTTCCACCTGGCCATCATGCACCAGATAGAGATCGTCCGTGGTGGATCGCAGTAGGTGACGGTCGTGCGAGACCACCACCAATGCGCCCTCGAAATCGATCAGCGCTTCGGTCAACGCCTGACGCATGTCCAAATCCAGGTGGTTGGTCGGTTCATCGAGCAGCAGCAGGTTGGGGCGTTGCCAGACGATCAGCGCCAGTACCAGTCGCGCTTTCTCGCCGCCGGAGAACCGTTCGGTGGCTTCGGTGACCTTATCGCCCTGGAAGCCAAAGCCGCCGAGGTAATCGCGCAGCTGTTGTTCCAGCACCCGTGGAGCGATGCGACTCAAGTGCTGCAGAGGGGATTCGTCGGCCCGCAGGAACTCCAACTGATGCTGGGCGAAGTAACCCAGTTTAATCCCCTTTGCCAGACCAATTTCACCGCTCAGCGGCTCAAGCGAACCGGCCAGCATTTTGATCAGGGTCGATTTACCGGCGCCATTACGGCCCAGCAGGCCAATGCGTGAGCCGGGCACCAGGTTCAGCTTGATCGAGTTGAGGATCACCTTGTCGCCGTAGCCGGCACTGACCTTCTCCATACGCAGCAACGGGTTCGGCAAGCTTTCCGGCTGGCGGAAGCTGAAGCTGAATGGGTTATCCACATGGGCCGGCGCGATCAGCTCCATGCGTTCGAGCATCTTGATACGGCTCTGTGCCTGCTTGGCCTTGGTGGCCTGCGCGCGGAAGCGGTCAATATAGCTTTGCAGATGCGCCACTTTCTCTTGCTGGTTCAGGTACAGCGACTGCTGCTGGGCCAGCTTGGTCGAACGCTGACGCTCGAACGAGGAGTAGTTGCCGGTGTATTCGTTGATGGTCTCTTGTTCGATATGCAGAATTTTATCGACGATCGGATCCAGGAAATCGCGGTCATGCGAAATCAGCACCAGCGTGCCGGGATAACCCTTCAACCAGCGCTCGAGCCAGATCACCGCGTCCAAATCCAGGTGGTTGGTCGGTTCGTCGAGCAGCAGCAGGTCAGAACGGCACACCAGCGCCTGCGCCAGGTTCAAGCGCATACGCCAGCCGCCCGAGAAGGCCCTGACTGGATTTAGCAGCTGTTCATTGGAGAACCCCAGGCCGTGCAGCAGGCTGGCGGCGCGGGAGCGTATGGTCCAGGCGTCGATGGCATCCAGCTTGCCGTGCAGCGTGGCGATGGCGTGGCCGTCGTTTTTGTCGTTTGCCAGCTGCAGGTCGGCTTCAAGCTGGCGGAATTCGCGGTCGCCGTCGATAACATACTCAAGTGCCGGCACGTCGAGCGCCGGCGTTTCCTGGTTTACCCAGGCCAGGGCCCAGTTGCTTGGAAAGGTGTAGCTGCCGCCGTCTGCGGCCATCTCACCCTTCAGCAAGGCCAGCAGCGTAGATTTGCCACAGCCGTTTTTACCCACCAGGCCGACCTTCTGACCTGGATTAACCGTCGCCGTGGCGTTGTCCAGCAGGACGCGGGTGCCGCGTCGGATTTGTAGCGAGGAGAATACAATCATAAAGCGCCGTATGTTCAGAGTATGTTAAATTGAATGGATTCTAAGTTAACAGGACACAGACTGTCCTATTATTAGTCTTTGCGGAGCATGGTAACGGAAAACCGCTACCCTGACGACGCTTTGGAGGGGAATGATGTCGCAGCCGCCCAAGGTCTTGCTGCTGTATGCCCATCCGGAATCCCAGGACTCGGTCGCGAATCGGGTTTTGCTTCGACCGGCACAGCAGTTGGAACATGTCACCGTGCACGATTTATACGCGCACTATCCTGATTTTTTTATCGATATTCACCACGAACAACAACTGCTGCGTGAACATCAGGTCATTGTTTTTCAACATCCTCTCTATACCTACAGCTGCCCGGCCCTGTTGAAAGAATGGTTGGATCGCGTGCTGTCGCGTGGTTTTGCCAGCGGCATGGGCGGTAATGCACTGGCGGGAAAGTATTGGCGCTCGGTGATCACCACCGGGGAACCGGAGGGGGCCTATCGTACCGGCGGTTATAACCGCTACCCGATGGAAGATATTCTGCGGCCGTTTGAGCTGACCGCCGCCATGTGCCATATGCACTGGCTGACGCCGATGCTGGTGTATTGGGCGCGCCGTCAGAAGCCGGAAGTGTTGGAAAGCCATGCCACGGCGTATGGCGATTGGTTGCGTAATCCGCTGTCGCAGGGAGGAAGGTAAACATGGAAGGCTCAACGTTACTGACCGCAATTTTACTGTTTCTGTTTGCCGCCGTGGTCACGGTGCCGATTGCCCGTCGACTGGGTATCGGCGCGGTGCTGGGTTACCTGATCGCCGGTATTGCCATCGGCCCCTGGGGATTGGGTTTCATTCGCGACGTCGACGAGATCCTGCATTTTTCTGAGCTGGGCGTGGTGTTCCTGATGTTTATCATCGGGCTGGAGTTGAACCCGAGCAAGCTGTGGGAACTCAGGCGCTCAATCTTTGGCGTCGGCGCCGGACAGGTGTTGATCACCGCTGCGGTGCTGGGGGCATTGCTTTATCTGACGCATTTCGCCTGGCAGGCCGCCGTGATTGGCGGTATCGGGCTGGCGATGTCGTCAACCGCCATGGCGCTGCAACTGATGCGCGAAAAGGGCATGAACCGCAACGAAGGCGGCCAGTTGGGGTTCTCGGTGCTGCTGTTCCAGGACATGGCGGTGATCCCGGCGCTGGCGTTGATCCCGATCCTGGCCGGCGCCGGCGGCAGCAGCGACGATTGGGCACAAATTGCACTCAAGGTGGCGGCATTCGGCGGCATGCTGGTTGGCGGGCGCTTCCTGCTGCGTCCGCTGTTCCGTTATATCGCCTCTTCCGGAGTTCGCGAAATCTTCACCGCCGCCGCCCTGCTGGTGGTGCTGGGGGCGGCGATGTTTATGGATGCCCTGGGCCTGTCTATGGCGCTAGGCACCTTTATCGCCGGCGTGCTGCTGGCGGAAAGCGAATATCGCCACGAGCTGGAAATCTCCATCGAGCCTTTCAAAGGGCTGCTGCTGGGGCTGTTTTTTATCTCGGTGGGTATGGCGCTGAATATCGGCGTACTCTATACCCATCTGGCCGAAGTGCTGCTGGGCGTGGTGCTGTTGGTTGCGATTAAGTCAGGGGTGCTGTACTCGCTGTCGCGTATTTTCGGCCTGCGTAGTTCAGTGCGCTTGCAGTTTGCCGGCGTGCTCAGCCAGGGCGGAGAGTTTGCCTTCGTGCTGTTTTCGGCGGCGGGGGCGCAGAAGGTGTTGCAGCCCGATCAGCTTGCGCTGTTGCTGGTGGTGGTAACCCTGTCGATGATGACCACGCCGTTGCTGATGCAGATTATCGATCGCATCCTGGTGCGCCGTTATAACGCCCGGGATGAGGACGAAGAGACCCCGTATGTGGAAGACGATGACCCGCAGGTGATCATCGTTGGCTTCGGACGTTTTGGTCAGGTGATCGGCCGCCTGCTGATGGCCAACAAGATGCGCATTACCGTCCTGGAGCGAGATGTCAGCGCCGTCGGCGTACTGCGGCGCTATGGTTATAAGGTGTATTACGGTGACGCCACCGAGCTGGAACTGCTGCGTGCGGCCGGTGCGGCGAAGGCCAAGTCGATTGTGATCACCTGTAATGAGCCGGAAGACACCATGGAAATTGTCCGCCTGTGTCAGCAGCATTTTCCCGAGCTGACTATTTTGGCGCGGGCACGCGGCCGTGTGGAAGCGCACGAGTTATTGCAGGCAGGGGTCAAGCAGTTCAGTCGCGAAACCTTTTCCAGTGCGCTGGAGCTGGGGCGCAAGGCACTGATGGAACTGGGCATGCATCCTCATCAGGCCTATCGCGCGCAGCAGCACTTCCGTCGGTTGGATATGCGAATGTTGCGTGAGCTGATGCCGCCGCATCATGGCGATGTGGCACAAATTTCCCGCGTGAAGGAAGCGCGGCGCGAGCTGGAAGAACTTTTCCACCGGGAAATGCAAAAAGAGAGTCGCCAGTTCGACGGCTGGGATGAATACGAATAATTTGGAGCATTGAGATGTCTGCAACACGGAAAAGATTTATCGCCGGGGCGGTCTGCCCAAGCTGTAAGGCTATGGATACGCTGGCCGTTTGGCGTGAAGACCAGGTCGAAGTGGTGGAGTGCGTCAAGTGCGGCCATCATCAGCGGCAGACCGAACAGCAGGTGGAAAAGCACGTCCGGCCGCAGGAGCAGGTGATCGGTATTTTCCATCCGGAATAGCGTTATCGAGCGCGTTTTTTTATGCTGGAGGGTACAGCGGGGCAGATTTCCGATACAATCTGTCCGGTAAAGGCGCGGCCCCATGACGGCTGCGTCCAAGTATCCAACGGTAGGAGATATCATGAAAGTAGCAAAAGACTTGGTGGTCAGCCTGGCTTATCAAGTACGTACAGAAGACGGTGTGTTGGTTGATGAGTCTCCGGTGAGTGCGCCGCTGGACTATCTGCACGGGCATGGTTCTCTGATCGCAGGTCTGGAAAAAGCACTCGAAGGCCACGAAGCGGGCGATCGTTTTGACGTTAACGTTGGCGCTAACGATGCGTACGGCAACTACGACGAAAACCTGGTGCAGCGCGTGCCGAAAGACGTCTTTATGGGCGTTGACGAGTTGGAAGTTGGCATGCGTTTCCTGGCTGACACCGATCAGGGCCCAGTACCGGTCGAAATCACCGAAGTGGACGGCGATCACGTAGTGGTCGACGGTAACCACATGCTGGCTGGCCAGAACCTGAACTTCAACGTAGAAGTTGTCGCGATCCGCGAAGCTACCGCTGAAGAATTGGCTCACGGCCACGTACACGGCGAGCACGATCATCACCACGAACACGGTGAAGGTTGCTGCGGCGGCCATGGCCACGATCACGACCATGACCATGACCACGCGCATGATCACGGTCAGGCCAAGAAAGGCGGTTGCGGTAACGGCGGTTGCGGCTGCCACTAATAGCAGCGCAGTAACGGCAAAAAAATGGGCGGCCCTTAGGCTGCCCTTTTTTATGGTTTATCAATAATGTGGCGGCGGCGTTTCTTCCGACTGCGACGCGATCATTGACGTTTGGGTCGAACGCAGCTTGTCGGTCAGCACGCGCAGGTGATCCTGCAATTTCAGCATTTCAAGCTGGTGTTTCACCACGGTCTGATTGAGTTCTTCAATAGTGACTTCCTGAAAGGCCTGACGGCTTTCCAGTTCTTCGAGCCGCAGTAACAGGCTTTGGATATCGGCGTTGTGCATGATGCTACCTCTGACGCGGTTAAATCCTGGATCTGACGCTATGGTAACAGCAGCCGGCGGCTTTGCGCTGCGCTATTTCACCTCGCTGTGTGCGGGGGCAGACGGAAAACGCCGGTGCACTGTGTAAAGTGCTGAAAAATAGAGCGCTCGGTGTGGCGGTTTTTGTTACTGTGGATACCACGGGCGCAGGAAAAATCTGACTTATCATACGGGTAGCACATTAAACGAAACTTCTGTTTAAAGCTGGAGTCACACTTTGACTCGATTGGTTACCTGTGTGACTGTTTTGTTTTGTTTCGGACAGCTATAGTAGCCCGGTTATCTTACTTAATGATTGTTTGGGGCACCGCTTCAGACACTGGAGAAATGGATGAAATCTTTGTTTAAAGTCACGCTTCTGGCAACCACCATGGCTTTTGCTTTGAATGCGACCCAGGTCATGGCTGCCGATGCAGCTAAACCGGCAGAAGCGGCGAAAGCTGCCGACGCGGCGCCAAGCACCGGCAAGTTCAAGAACGATGACGAGCAAGCGGCTTACGCACTGGGTGCATCCCTGGGCCGTTACATGGACAACTCGCTGAAAGAGCAAGAAAAACTGGGTATTAAACTGGACAAAGACCAGTTGATCTCAGGCGTTCAGGACGCTTTTGCCAACAAGAGCAAGCTGAACGATGCTGATATCGAAAAAACTCTGCAGAGCTTTGAAGCGCGCGTGAAGGCTTCCGCTCAGGCGAAGATGGAGCAGGACGCGAAAGATAACGAAGCGAAAGGCACCAAGTACCGCGACACCTTCGCGAAAGAAAAAGGCGTGAAGAAAACCGAGTCCGGCCTGCTGTACCAGGTAGAGAAGCCAGGGACCGGTTCTGCGCCTAAAGACAGCGATACCGTTGTGGTGAACTACAAAGGCACCCTGACTGACGGTACCGAGTTTGATAACTCCTACACCCGTGGCGAGCCACTGTCATTCCGTCTGGACGGCGTGATCCCAGGCTGGACCGAAGGCCTGAAACACATCAAGAAAGGCGGCAAAATCAAGCTGGTTATCCCACCGGCGCTGGCCTACGGTAAAACTGGCGTTCCGGGCATCCCGGCTAACTCCACACTGGTGTTCGACGTTGAACTGCTGGATGTGAAAGCCGCTCCTAAAGCGGACGCCAAGGCTGAGAAGCCGGCTGACGCAGCGGCAGACGCCAAAGCGCAATAAGCCTGTCTGAGTCCCCACACCGCCGCGAACGTCCTTCGCGGCGGTGTTCATTTTAATCCGCCAAATCAGCGCTAACTTTCGCTTCCTGCCCACTGATCGCTTGACGCCTGCCGGGCATCGGGCTTAACGTCAATACCACGCGCAAACGCAAGGACTTTACTCTGGCTGTTTTGCTAGACTAATAATCCGGACTTATGAGTCATGCGCCTGCCCCTTAGGGCGTGTACCTAAAACTGTTCCTGGTCATCTCGGCCTGCGGACGCTCGTCGTGCTGTTTCAGACTGATATCAGCCAGCCCATCCCGCGTAACCTGAAGGGTGTGCCGCCTGTGGAAAGGAACCCGCACGAGCAGTTTTAGCTGCGCCCCCTGGCACAGGCGATCTTTGAGGGTGGTATTTTCGATGTCTAATTCGCTTTTATCCAGCGAAGCCAGCGAACTTGATTTGCTGAATGAACGTCCGTTTACCCAGACGGATCATGAAATCCTGAAGTCTTACGAAGCGGTTGTTGACGGCCTGGCGATGTTGATCGGCGGGCACTGTGAGATCGTGCTGCATGCTTTGGAGGATTTGAAATGTTCGGCGGTACGCATTGCGAACGGTGAGCACACCGGGCGGCAGATCGGCTCGCCGATCACCGATCTCGCGCTGCGCATGTTGCATGACATGGCCGGCGATGACAGCAGCGTGTCCAAGGCCTATTTTACCCGTGCCAAGAGCGGCGTGCTGATGAAGTCGGTGACTATCGCCATCCGTAATCGTGAACAGCGGGTGATCGGTTTGCTGTGCATCAACATGAACCTCGACGTGCCTTTCTCCCAGGTGATGCAGACCTTTATGCCGCCGGAAACTCAGGACGTGGCGCCCTCGGTCAACTTTGCGTCGTCGGTTGACGATCTGGTGGCGCAGACGCTGGAGTTTACCATTGAGGAAGTTAATGCCGATCGTAATGTCTCCAACAATGCCAAAAACCGTCAGGTGGTGTTGAACCTCTACGAGAAGGGCATTTTTGATATCAAGGACGCCATTAATCAGGTGGCTGACCGTCTGAATATCTCAAAACACACCGTGTATCTGTACATCCGCCAGTTCAAAAGCGGCGATTTGTTGGGAACCGAGCGCGGATGCTGAATTACTGCCTTTTGGTCACCGGCCCGGCTTACGGCACCCAGCAGGCCAGCAGCGCCTATCAGTTCGCGCAGGCTTTGCTGGCCAAGGGACACCGCCTCTCCAGCGTGTTTTTTTACCGTGAAGGGGTGTTGAACGCCAATCAACTGACTGCGCCGGCCAGCGACGAATTCGATTTGGTGCGGAGTTGGGTGCAACTGGCACAGCAGCATGGCATTGAGCTCAACGTCTGCGTAGCCGCGGCACTCCGGCGCGGTGTGACCGATGAGCAGGAAGCCGCACTGCAAGGATTGCCCAGCGCCAACCTTCAGCCGGGTTTTACCCTTAGCGGACTGGGCTCGCTGGCGGAGGCTTCGCTGAGCTGTGACCGCCTGGTGCAGTTCTGAGAGAGTTTATGAAACGAGTCGCTTTTGTTTTTACCCAGAGCCCACACGGCAGCGTCAGCGGCAGGGAAGGGCTGGATGCGTTGTTAGCCACTTCGGCGCTGAGCGAAGATCTGGGCGTGTTTTTTATCGGTGACGGCGTGCTGCAGATCATTCCGGGACAGCAACCGGAAAAAATTCTGGCGCGCAATTACATTGCCACCTTTGGCGTGCTGCCGCTGTATGACGTTGAGCAGTGTTATCTTTGCCAGGCATCGCTACAGGAGCGCGGCCTGAGTCAGGTGACTGACTGGGTGCTGGACGCCGAGATCTTGGCGCCGGATGCGCTGAGTCGCCAACTGGCCAGCTATGACGTGGTGATGACATTTTAGGAAACCCTGATGCTGTATACCCTTAGCCGTTCCCCCGCTCAATGCGATTTGCCTGCGCTGCTGCGTTTGACCGCGCCGGGCGATGACCTGCTGCTGCTGCAGGATGGCGTGCTGGCCGGCCTGGCCGGTAGCGCGCACCTTGAATTGCTGCTCAATGCCCCCATATCCCTTTATGCGCTGCAGAACGACCTGGATGCCAGAGGGTTGTCTGGTCATTTTTCACACAAAATCACTGTCGTCGGCTATAATCACTTCGTTGAATTAACCGAAAAACATCGCAGCCAAATGGCCTGGTGATGAGAGTGATGTTGTATATTTCTTGACACCTCTACTACTCAGCCATAAAATTCTGCGTCCTCGTACTTTGCCAGTAGTGCATACGAGGGGATTTATCACGTGTTTACGAAGCAAAAACCAGGAGCTTTTTAATGGCAACAATTAATCAGCTGGTACGCAAACCACGCTCTGTGAAGGCTGCTAAAAGCAACGTTCCAGCGCTGGAAGCCTGCCCGCAGAAACGTGGCGTATGTACTCGCGTATATACCACCACTCCTAAGAAACCAAACTCCGCACTGCGTAAAGTATGCCGTGTGCGTTTGACTAACGGTTTTGAAGTTACCTCCTACATCGGCGGTGAAGGTCATAACCTGCAGGAACACTCCGTGATCCTGATCCGTGGCGGTCGTGTAAAAGACTTGCCAGGTGTGCGTTACCACACCGTTCGTGGTGCACTTGACTGCTCCGGTGTTAAAGACCGTAAGCAAGCTCGTTCCAAGTACGGCGTGAAGAAGCCAAAGGCTTAATGGTTCTCCGTTAAGTAAGGCCAAACATTTTCACTTTAATGTCAAAATAAACTCGTAGAGTTTTGGACAATCCTGAATTAACAACGGAGTATTTCCATGCCACGTCGTCGCGTAATCGGCCAACGTAAAATCCTGCCAGATCCTAAGTTCGGATCCGAACTGTTGGCCAAATTTGTAAACATCCTGATGGTAGATGGTAAAAAATCTACTGCAGAAGCAATCGTCTATACCGCGCTGGAGACCCTGGCTCAGCGTTCTGGTAAAGATTACCTGGAAGCTTTCGAAGTAGCTCTCGACAACGTTCGCCCGACTGTAGAAGTTAAGTCTCGCCGCGTTGGTGGTTCTACTTATCAGGTGCCAGTTGAAGTTCGCCCGGTCCGTCGTAATGCTCTGGCAATGCGTTGGATCGTTGATGCTGCTCGTAAACGCGGTGATAAATCCATGGCTCTGCGCCTGGCGAACGAGCTTTCTGATGCAGTTGAGAACAAAGGTTCTGCTGTTAAGAAGCGTGAAGACGTTCACCGTATGGCCGAAGCTAACAAGGCGTTCGCCCACTACCGCTGGTAATTGCCACGCAGTAGTTATGCTAACCAAGCGGGCGCTTCAAGAAGCCAACCCGCTTGGGTTAACCGAACTTGAACGCCTAAGGCAATAGAGGAATCAAATGGCTCGTACAACACCCATTGAGCGCTACCGTAATATCGGTATCAGCGCCCACATCGACGCCGGTAAGACGACCACTACCGAACGTATTCTGTTCTACACCGGTGTAAACCACAAAATCGGTGAAGTTCATGACGGCGCTGCCACCATGGACTGGATGGAACAGGAGCAGGAGCGTGGTATTACCATCACTTCTGCAGCGACTACTGCTTTCTGGTCTGGTATGGCCAAGCAGTTTGAGCCGCACCGCGTAAACATCATCGACACCCCAGGGCACGTTGACTTCACCATCGAAGTAGAACGTTCCATGCGTGTTCTTGATGGCGCTGTAATGGTTTACTGTGCTGTAGGTGGTGTTCAGCCTCAGTCTGAAACTGTATGGCGTCAGGCTAACAAATACAAAGTTCCACGCATCGCGTTCGTTAACAAAATGGACCGCATGGGTGCTAACTTCCTGAAAGTTGTTGGTCAGATCAAAACTCGTCTGGGCGCGAATCCAGTGCCATTGCAGCTGGCTATCGGCGCAGAAGAGAAATTCACCGGTGTTGTTGACCTGGTGAAAATGAAAGCGATCAACTGGAACGAAGCTGATGCTGGCGTGACCTTCGAATACGAAGACATCCCTGCTGACATGCAAGAACTGGCTGAAGAATGGCGCCAGAACCTGGTTGAATCTGCAGCTGAAGCTTCAGATGAGCTGATGGACAAATACCTGGGCGGCGAAGAGCTGACCGAGGAAGAAATCAAGACTGCTCTGCGTCAGCGCGTGCTGAACAACGAAATCATCTTGGTTACCTGTGGTTCCGCCTTTAAAAACAAAGGCGTGCAGGCGATGCTGGATGCGGTAATTGATTACCTGCCATCCCCAACTGACGTCCCTGCAATCAACGGTATCCTGGACGACGGTAAAGATACTCCGGCTGAGCGTCACGCTAGCGATGAAGAGCCGTTTGCTGCTCTGGCATTTAAAATTGCTACCGACCCATTCGTGGGTAACCTGACCTTCTTCCGCGTGTACTCCGGTATCGTTAACTCCGGTGACACCGTTCTGAACTCAGTCAAGGCTGCTCGTGAGCGTCTGGGCCGTATCGTTCAGATGCACGCTAACAAGCGTGAAGAGATCAAAGAAGTTCGTGCGGGCGACATCGCTGCAGCA
The DNA here is from genome assembly GCF_014164835.1 of Serratia sp. OS31. Taxonomy (NCBI): domain Bacteria; kingdom Pseudomonadati; phylum Pseudomonadota; class Gammaproteobacteria; order Enterobacterales; family Yersiniaceae; genus Serratia; species Serratia sp. OS31. The sequence goes on from NZ_JACJFQ010000038.1 coordinate 41,207, forward strand.
ATCGGTCTGAAAGACGTGACTACCGGTGACACTCTGTGTGATCCAAACCACGTGATCATTCTGGAGCGTATGGAGTTCCCTGAGCCGGTAATCTCCGTTGCAGTTGAACCAAAAACCAAAGCTGACCAAGAAAAAATGGGTCTGGCTCTGGGCCGTCTGGCGAAGGAAGACCCATCATTCCGCGTATGGACTGACGAAGAATCAGGTCAGACTATCATCGCAGGTATGGGTGAACTTCACCTGGATATCCTGGTTGACCGCATGAAGCGTGAATTCAACGTTGAAGCTAACGTGGGTAAACCTCAGGTTGCTTACCGTGAAGCGATTCGCGCGAAAGTTACCGATATCGAAGGTAAACACGCCAAGCAGTCTGGTGGTCGTGGTCAGTACGGTCACGTTGTGATCGACATGTACCCACTGGAGCCGGGCTCAAATCCGAAAGGTTACGAGTTCATCAATGACATTAAGGGCGGTGTGATCCCAACGGAATACATCCCTGCCATTGATAAAGGCCTCCAGGAGCAGCTTAAGTCTGGTCCACTGGCTGGTTATCCGGTAGTTGATCTCGGTGTGCGTCTGCATTTCGGTTCTTTCCACGATGTTGACTCCTCCGAATTGGCGTTTAAACTGGCCGCTTCTATCGCCTTTAAAGATGGCTTTAAGAAAGCAAAACCTGTTTTGCTTGAGCCTATCATGAAGGTTGAAGTTGAAACGCCGGAAGAGAACACTGGTGACGTCATCGGTGACCTTAGCCGTCGTCGTGGTCAACTGAAAGGTCAGGAATCCAACGCTACTGGCGTTCAGATTCACGCTGAAGTTCCGTTGTCCGAGATGTTTGGATACGCAACTCAACTGCGTTCTCTGACCAAAGGCCGTGCTTCTTACTCCATGGAGTTCCTGAAGTACGATGATGCGCCGAACAACGTCGCTCAGGCCGTTATTGAAGCCCGTGGTAAATAAGCTTTCGGGTTTAACACATTGATCAGTGCTCTCTCCATGAGGGGAGAGCATAAGAGTAAGGAATATAGCCGTGTCTAAAGAAAAATTTGAACGTTCCAAACCGCACGTTAACGTTGGTACTATCGGCCACGTTGACCACGGTAAAACTACCCTGACTGCAGCAATCACCACCGTTCTGGCTAAAACCTACGGCGGTTCTGCACGTGCTTTCGACCAGATCGATAAC
>NZ_JACJFQ010000039.1:0-39651 GCF_014164835.1 Serratia sp. OS31
CTGCCCGTAAATTATGCCAGAATTTTTTCCAGGACCTTTTCATCAATATCGGTAAAATGCACTCGTTGATGCATACAGTTGGGCTGATCAATGGTGCATCGCTAACGTTGAGTAGTATTGGGCGATTTTTGCCAGGTAAAGAACAAAATAAAACGTGTTGACCGCTTACTGGGAAATTCGTTGCTCCATCATGACAGGCTCTGTTGCAAAAATCCGGAGGTGATAAGCTCAATGTCACCTTTTGCTGACGGAGCAGCACATGACCCCATTCAAAGACCGGCATTTTCAGCGTGACATCATCCTGTGGGCGGTACGTTGGTACCGCAAATATGGCATCAGCTACCGTGAACTGCAGGAGATGCTGGCCGAGCGTGGTGTTAATGTCGATCACTCCACGATTTACCGCTGGATTCAGCGTTATGCGCCTGAAATGGAAAAACGATTGCGCTGGTACTGGAGTAACCCTTCCGATCTTTGCCCGTGGCACATTGATGAAACGTACGTGAAGGTCAATGGCCGCTGGGCTTATCTTTACCGGGCCGTCGACAACAGGGGCCTCACTGTCGATTTTTATCTCTCCCCGCGTCGTAACAGCAAAGCCGCATACCGGTTCCTGGGTAAAATCCTCAACAACGTGAAGAAGTGGCAGATCCTGCGATTTATCAACACGGATAAAGCGCCCACCTATGGCTGTAGTGGTTGAATAATCAGGACACTAAACTTACATCCAAAATGGAGGTGTTTAGTGAACCAGAAACGAAGATTTACCCCTGAGTTTATGGCTCTACGGGTAGTGACCGGGTAGCTGCGATAACTGCCAACTTTTCTTCCCTCCTCCTTCACGCATAAACGAACGTTTATGCAACCTCTCCTGCTCCAACGTGACGATGCGGCCTTGTGCATTGCAAAAATATATTGCAATATAAAATCAAATGGCAACAGGAAATCGCAATCATGCTCATCGGTTATGCCCGGGTTTCGACACAAGAACAGGATACTCAGGCCCAGATATCAGCACTAAAATCAGCCGGGTGTGAATTGATATTCCAGGAAAAAGCGTCGGGCGGGCGATGGGATCGCCCCGAGTTACAGAGACTTTTGCAGCAGCTACGCAAAGGTGATCAGGTTATTGTATGGAAACTGGACCGTCTTTCCCGCTCGCTGAAGGATTTATTGCTGACGCTGGAGAAGATTGAAAACACGGGGGCGGATTTCCGCAGCATTACCGAAAATATTGACACATCCACTCCGGCTGGAAGGATGATGATGCAGATCGTCGGCTCCTTTGCTGAATTTGAGCGCGCCATGCTTCGTGAACGAACACGGAACGGGCTTGCAGCGGCTCGTCAGGACGGTCGGGTTGGTGGACGGCGCCCCAAATTAACGCCACAGCAGCAAAAAGAGATTGTCTTGCTCGTCACATCGGGTCAGAAAACAGGTGCGGATGCCGCCCGACTGTTCCGTGTTCATCCTTCCACTGTGGTACGGCTTCTCGCCAGACACCGGATGTCTGAGATCAGACAGACATAAATCTATGTGGGGATTTACAGCAGCGCATGGTTCGAAAATCTGACAGCGATGAATTATCGGCACTGCGGGCAGAAAATGTCCGGTTAATTTCGTTACTTGAAACCCATGGGATTGAGTGGCGAATTAAGCCGCAGGTTACGGTGCAAAAATTATCAACCTTATCTACTGCGGACAAAGTTGCACTGTTTCGCCGACTGTTCCGCGGGCGGGACGATGTATGGGCCCTGCGTTGGGAAAGTAAAAACAGCGGAAAATCGGGCTATTCTCCTGCCTGTGCCAACGAGTGGAAGCCAGGTATATGTGGTAAACCGCGGATAAAATGTAGCGACTGCTCTAACCGACATCTTGTTCCCGTATCTGATCCCGTTATCTATCGGCATCTGGCAGGCGAACACACCATCGGTGTATACCCTTTGCTGGAAGATGACTTCTGTTATTTTCTGGCCGTTGATTTTGACGAAGCAGAATGGCAGGCCGATGCGTCAGCGTTTATGCAATCCTGCAATGAACTTGGTGTACCAGCAGCACTGGAGGTATCAAGATCTTGTCAGGGGGCTCATGTCTGGGTGTTTTTTGCGTCCCGCGTTCTGGCCCGGGATGCCCGCCGTCTGGGGACGGCTATTATCAGCCATACCTGTAGCCGGACCCGACAGCTCCAGCTGAGCTCTTATGATCGGTTGTTTCCGAATCAGGATATAATGCCAAAAGGTGGATTCGGTAACCTGATTTCGCTACCTCTGCAAAAAGGGCCGCGGGAGTCAGGTGGGAGTATTTTTGTTGATGCCACCCTCCGGCCTTATCCTGATCAGTGGGCTTTCCTTGCGTCGGTGATACCGATGAACGCTCATGATATTGAGCCTACGATATTACGGGCCACCGGGAATACTCACCCTCTGGATGTGACCTTTATCAACGAAGAAGATTTGGCCACACCATGGAAATCTGAAAAATTATCAGGAACCAGGCTCAACATTTCCTTGTCGGCCCCACTGAAGATCACTCTTGCGAATTTGATCTACTTCGAAAAAACACAATTACCTCAGGCGCTGGTCAACCGACTGATCCGGTTGGCTGCATTCCAGAACCCTGAATTTTATAAAGCCCAGGCCATGCGTATGTCGGTCTGGGATAAGCCCCGTGTAATAGGCTGTGCTGAGAATTACCCTCAGCACATTGCTTTGCCCCGTGGGTGTCTGGATGCCGCGTTATCTTTACTGCGCGACAACAGCATTGCCAGTGAAATCATAGATGAACGATTTGCAGGAGCTGCATGTGATGTGACTTTTCTGGGAAAACTGAGACCGGACCAGGAAGCTGCGGTTTCTGAGTTACTGCTCCATGACTGCGGCGTGCTTTGTGCACCAACCGCTTTTGGTAAAACGGTCACAGCGGCAGCAGCGATCGCCCGTCGAAAAACCAATACACTTGTACTGGTACACCGCACCGAATTGTTGAAACAATGGCAGGAGCGCCTCCGGTTGTTTCTGCAAACCAGTAATGATATTGGCGTTATCGGGGGCGGAAAACATAAACCTGGTGGCGAAATTGATATTGCGGTGATGCAGTCAATATCCAGGCATGGTGAGGTGGACCCGCTTGTTAAAAATTATGGTCAAATCATCGTTGATGAGTGCCATCATATTGGCGCGGTTTCCTTCGATGCCATACTGAAAGAGGCAAATGCCAGATATGTACTTGGTCTGACTGCAACGCCAGTCCGACGGGATGGCTTGCATCCTATCATATTTATGCACTGCGGACCTATTCGTCATACGGCGGCCCGCCCGAAAGAAAGCCCCCATAATCTGGAAGTCGTATCCCGTACCCGATTTACGCCCGGGAATTTGCCATCTGATGCCAGAATACAGGATGTATTCCGGGAAATTGCGATGGATCAGGAGAGAACTTCAGCCATTGCTGGCGAAGCCAGGAACGCTTTCGAACAGGGACGTAAAGTACTGGTACTGACTGAACGCACCGACCACCTGGATGATATAGCATCCGCACTGGCCTCTCTGAAATTATCGCCCCTTGTTCTTCACGGAAGATTATCGAAAAAAAAGCGTACGATGCTTATTTCCGAGCTGAATGCTTTGCCGTCAGATGCGCCCCGTATTCTGCTGGCAACAGGTAAACTGGTCGGCGAGGGATTTGACCATCCGCCACTGGATGCGCTGATTCTCGCCATGCCTGTGTCGTGGAAAGGCACGTTACAGCAATATGCCGGTCGTCTCCACAGGGAGCATGCGGGTAAAACTGATGTCAGAATAATCGATTTTGTGGATTCAGGTTATCCTGCGCTGCTCAGAATGTGGGATAAACGTCAGCAGGGTTATAAGGCGATGGGGTACCGGATCATAACTGAAAATGATTCAGGGCCAGATTCAGGAACACCCGCCAAATTAACATTATGGTAACATTGATAATGGGACGGTAAAATGAAACGGATCTGGGATATTGATGAGCTGGCTGAACACTGGAGTCTGAAGTTTGAAGAAACACGACTGCTCAAAACCAAGCCAGCCAGAAACCACCTGCCATTTGCTGTTCAGCTTAAGTTTTATCAGAATACAGGTCGTTTCCCTTCGACAATCAATGAGATCCCGGAAACGCCACTCCACTATTTAGCTGATCAGCTGGATGTTGATGTCCCCGGGCTTCAGGACTATGAGTGGTCAGGGCGAACCGGGGCACGGCATCGTAAGGAGATCCTTAACTTCCTGGGCATTCGCCGGGTATCAGCGACAGATAAAAACGCGTTTTCAGACTGGCTGATTAATACCCTTTTTCCTCATGGTTCTGATCTCGCTGACGCTACTGAGGCTGCATTTAGCTGGTTTCAGCAGCACCAGGCGGAATGTCCCGCCGATAAGGAACTGGAGCGCCTGGTACGCTCGTCTTTTCAACAGTTTGAACTTCATCTGTACCAGCGCTGCGCTGACAGTCTGTCCACTGAAAGTAAGATATTGATGGAAGCCTCACTGAGCAATGGCGCTGAGGGAGTAAGTTTTGGCGACCTCAAAGCAGACCCCGGGCGTATAGGGCTGGAAAGCGTATTAAAAGAGGTCAAAAAACTCAATTTTATACGTTCACTGCATCTGCCGGTTGATATGTTTGCCTCATTCAGCACAAAAGTGTTGCAACGTTACCGGCAGCGCGTTAACAGCGAAAGTACCTGGGAAATGAGGCAGCATCCCTGGACAATTCGTTACGGTCTTTACGCTGCATTTCTGTACAGCCGTCAGAGGGAGATAATCGACGGGTTGATTGAGTTGTTCATTCAGATCGTCCATCGCCTGTCAGCACGTTCCGAACGCCGGTTGGTTAAAACGCTGCTCGCAGATTTTCAGAAAGTCCATGGCAAAACAGCACTTTTATTCCGGATAGCGGAAGCGGTTTTGAATAATCCTGAGGGGCGGGTTAAAGAGGTTGTGTACCCGATTGCAGGAGAGGACACACTGAAAAGCCTGTTGAAAGAATTTAAATCGTCAGGCCCGGCTTACCAGCAACAGGTTCATAAGATCCTCAGGTCTTCCTACAGCAACCACTACCGCCGTATGCTGCCCAAAATACTGGATGCGCTGACCTTTTGCTCCGGTAACAGTCGCCACCATCCGGTACTGGATGCCCTTGACTGGCTTAAAGATCATGAGAGCAGTGCTCAGCGTTATATACGGCTTGAAGATTCTATTCCCGTGGAGGGCGTGATTCAGCCCAAGTGGCATGATATTGTTATTGAAGAGCATCAGGGCGAAAAGCGAATCAACCGCATAAACTACGAGATATGCGTTATGCAGGCATTAAGGAACCGCCTGCGCAGTAAAGAGATCTGGGTAGTGGATGCTGACCGATACCGAAATCCTGACGATGATCTTCCGCAGGATTTTGATGCTAACCGTGAAAATTATTACCGTGACCTCGGTCAGACCACTGATGCCATCGCCTTCGTATCACAGTTACGTGATGAAATGAATGCCGCTCTGGCAGCTCTTAACCGCGATATGCCCGGAAACCGCAAGGTAAAGATTTTGTCTCAGGGTAAAAACAGGATCTCTATAACCCCCTTTGAGCCCCAGGAGGACCCCGTTAATCTGGCGGGTCTGAAACGTGAGATCGCAGGTCGCTGGCCTATGACCAGCCTGCTCGATGTGCTGAAAGAAGCGGACCTGCGGATTGGATTCAGTGATCATTTTAAAAGCGTCGCAGACCGTGAGAACCTCGACAGAAAAAGTCTTCAGCAGCGTTTACTGCTCTGCCTTTACGGAATGGGGACCAATACCGGTTTAAAACGGGTCAGCGGAGGACGCCACGGGATAAGTTATAAAGAACTGCTGAATGTGCGGCGTCGTTTTGTACATAAGGCAGCATTACGCAATGCCATTGGTCAGGTTGCCCGGGCGATTTTTGCTGTTCGTAATCCTGCCGTCTGGGGAGAAGGGACAACATCCTGCGCTTCGGATTCCAAAAAGTTTGGCTCCTGGGATCAAAATCTGATGACGGAATGGCATATCCGGTATGGCGGCCGTGGCGTTATGATTTACTGGCATGTGGAAAAGAAATCAACCTGTATCTACTCCCAGCTCAAGCGCTGTTCTTCCTCTGAAGTTGCCGCCATGATCGAAGGCGTTTTGCGCCACTGTACTGACATGGATATTGAGCGGCAGTACGTTGACAGCCACGGACAGAGTGAAGTTGCGTTTGCCTTCTCTTATCTGCTGGGGTTTGACCTGCTACCGCGGCTTAAGGCCGTGGCCAGTCAGAAACTCTATCGTACCGGTGATGACAAGCCCGGCGACTATCCAAATCTGGAACCTGTGTTAACCCGCGCCATTAACTGGGAGCTCATCATTCAGCAGTATGATGAAATGATTAAGTATGCCACAGCGTTAAAACAGGGGACCGCAGAGCCGGAAGCCATTTTACGCAGGTTTACCAAAAACAACGTTCAGCATCCGACTTATAAGGCTCTGGCAGAGCTGGGAAAAGCAATAAAAACCATTTTCTTGTGTCGGTATATTGGCTCCGAAGATCTTCGTATTGAGATAAATGAAGGACTAAACGTAGTGGAAAACTGGAACAGTGCAAACGCGTTCATTTTTTATGGTAAGGGCGGGGAAGTGGCGACAAACCGTCTGGAGGAGCAGGAGTTGTCTGTCCTGGCTCTGCATTTGTTGCAGATTTGCCTGGTCTATGTAAACACGCTGATGATCCAGCAGGTACTAAATGAGCCTGTATGGCTGTCACGAATGAAGGCAGAAGACTTCAGGGCACTGACGCCGCTGATTTATGCCCATGTAAACCCCTACGGGATATTCGAACTCGATATGGAAACAAGGCTGCCGATCGAAGCGGTTGCCTGAAAGTTGGCAGTTATCGCAGCTACCCGGTCACTACCCCGTCTGGCAAGACACGGTATCGTGGGGAAGATTTAGGGACGGATCAGAGCTGGCCGGCTCGCTCAAGCAACTGCCGGTAGTAACTTTCCGGATCTCGCTGCAGTAAACCTGGTTGGTCTTTTTTCAGCGCCGCTTCCAGTTGCACAACCTGGTGCGGCATCGCTTTACCGGACCAGCTGACAAATGCCTGATAGAACGGATTGGCTTTTCTCTTTCCCTTCGCGGAGGCGTTGATCCGCCCCTGCAAGCCGTCCAGGACAGCATCAAGACGCTCAGAGTTCTCGATAGTATCCAGTGCGTCTTCCAGTTGGCCAACGGCACGTTCTTTTTCGCGTGCAAGATCCGGACTGACAACCCACCGCTTGATTTGTTTTAGCCGGTTGCGCAGCGAATGCCTGTTTTTGAGGTCAATGCCGATGTGCTCAATGCGTAGGAGGTGTCGTTCGTATTTGGTACGCAGCGTTTCTGTCAGGCCATTTTTGATGGCCCAGGTGCGAAACTGACCGAGCCACTGGCGAATTTCGTCGACGGCGATCCCGCGCGACGTGAAGAATTTTTCGCTGAGCCAGATGCGTAGTGGTTTGTTCTGTCCAGAATCGGTGTCTTTATCATGCAGCACAATGGCGTACTGCAACTGCTCCATGACCGACAGCGCGTTCAGCGCGACGTCGTAGGCTTTTCGTCCATTATGGTACACATGCAACACGCCCATATAGTGAGCGAGCTGCTCCATTGGCGCCATGATCTCAAACGGGTAGTCGCTGTCCGGATTGTAGTCGCAGTTGGCGGCCATAACCTGGCTTAGGGCCGTCAAGGCTTCACAGGCTTCTGAGCGAGCGTGTACGCGCATCGGTTTGGGTACGTAATGGCGATCATTGCGTTTGGTATAGGGAATATAGCCGCTACGACGCAGTTCGACCAAATCAGGGTTGCGGTGCCAATTATGGCTGCTGACACGCGCCACAACTTTCGATGCCATTCCACGTGGGACGGTGCAACTCAGACTCGGCTGGTAACGGCGATGAACCTTTGATTGCCCTTTACGAAGGGCATTGGCTTCTCCGCGGCGGGAAAAGCGCTTGTTGGTGAACGCAGGATCTACTGCGAGCTGACTTGAATTTCGCTCAATCACCCGTTCCTGAGCTTATGCCGAAACGGGGTTGTATTGTTATACGCATACGCTATAATTCTCTACAGGCCAGCGCCTGCTTTACGACCCCTGACTTCTATCTCTTCCGGCAAGTTGATAATAGATTTCAGGGGTTTTTGCGTTCTGGGCGCTCTGGATTCTCCTGCAGGCACCCTTCCCTGGACGTTTAAGGATACGTCCTATCCAATAAATTCAATGCGATATAATCTAACACACTCGGTCGCTTAAAACGATCACGAAGGATCATTTTGAAATCTTAGCAGATAAGCCAACGATCACAAGATCTGTCTGCGGCGATTTGCGTGATCTTCGATCAATAAATCCACGACTTCTTTCATTGGCTTGTTCATCTCTTCCGACAAAGACTTCAGATAGTCCTTATTTTGAGGCTTTATCCACGTATCCAGCTTACTGCTGGTTGCCTTTGTGCGTTCGCGGAAAGCTTGAACATAAGCTGCGCCCGAGCGTCGTTCTCTACGTTTATTTTCCATACAACTGCTCTCTCTCATGGAAACATACTATTGAGGCTATATGTCTATTCCCATGAAGTCAAAGGAGTCGTTACCAAATTTGTTGCAAAAATGAGCGCTATCCATATTGTCGATGGGTAGCTGCACTCTCAATAAACTAAAGACCAGACTCCTTTAGGTACTCTATCGAATAACTTCCCCGTTATCAGCTCGGCGAGCCGGTGATCTGCTGCCGCCAAAAACTCGGCCAATTCCGCTGCCGGTAGCGCCTGGTTATTTTTTTTCTCAATAATTTTTTCCAAAGTGTCACGCGTGCGGCAACGCCGCAAGCGCATCAGGTACTCTTGCTTGGTCATATAATCCCTTAGTAATTGCCTTTCAGCTCGTAACCCTCGGCCCACAGCCTCTCAAACTCTTGCGCATAAACCTTAGCTATATCTGGGGCATCACGAATCACCAGTACGTTCTCAACGTTCTTACGAGCCGCGGCAGTGTAATTAAACGATCCTGTTTCAACGTTACTACCGTCGATAACGATAAATTTGGAATGGAGAGCGGGATAATTACCGTTCAGCCTAACAGGGACTCCACGATTGGATAAGAATTGCGTTGCACTGTAACTTTTTTCACTTTGTTCTCTGTCGGCGACTACGCGAACTGTCACCCCTCGTTTTTGTGCATTGCTCAAAGCAACGGCAATAGGCTTGCTGGTGAAGCTGTATGTCACCATATCGATACTCGAATGAGCATCGTTGATTATGGCCATTACCATTGAATGGGCGTCACCGTAGGGAGAGAATCCAACACTGACGGACGCTGCTGCCCAACATCCAGTTGCGGCACTAAAGAGGCCTACACTCATTATTGTCATTGTCGAGATAACGGCTCTGCGATGAATGATGTCAAACATCAAGCATGTCCTCCAAGCAAGCATGCGACTACAGCAAGAATCGCGAGATGAGCAACATAGGCGCCGGTAAAAAAATTTCGGGAAAGGAACCGCTGATCGGATTGCAGCTGACCCGTTCTTACAAGTCCTATCACTCCAACCGGCAAGATAACCGCCGCCAAACAGTATTCCCAGTTGTTGCCGAAGTTCAAAAGTGCTGCAGAGGCTAACCAGGTGATCGCAAACGCTTCTCGTAGTGGCTGAGCAGACAACCGAAAATACCCATAGCTGCAAGCTAAAAGCATCAAACCCGGTAACGAGTAACTGGTTTCTGAAAGAGGGAGATAGACGACCAAAAGTACGATGACAGCAATAAAGTGAAGGACGCCGCCAGACATCACAAGCCTGAGACACTGCCCGCATACTGCAAATGCAAAAAGAATGTTCAGGTTCCACCAATCAAATCCAGCCGACCGCATAGCAAGCCAATAAACGGGTTGAGCCAGCACAGCCCAAAACCACAATCGGTTGAGGCTAGCTTGAGAGATAAGCGCCCGTCGCGCCAGGTTCATTCCCCAGATAAGACCAAAAAGAGGCAAAACCATACGTCCCATCAGCATTAGCCAAGGGTTAGCCAGCTGTAAGGACCAGTTGAGGTGATCCCCAACCATCGCCGCAAAAGCAAACAGTTTCAACCAGTCAATCTGCGCCGGTGATAGTGCTAAATAGTGTTGAAGGCGAACACCTTGACGTTCATTCAGTAGTTCCATCGAATTACTCCCCAAATGTCTTGTCTTTCAAAATTTCGCGCTCTACCTGCTGGAATCGTTCGAACGCTTTAACATCCTCGGCTACTCGCGCAATGGCGCTGTCTCTATCAAGATCCCGGCCAACGTCAATAACAACTGTGTCCGGGAGTTTTGTTTCTCTACCTGCGCTTGGTGCTTCTTTCGCGACGTCACGTACCACTTCATCTTCTTTTTGCGCACCGGTTAAGACTTTTTCCTGCTGTTCAGCTGCTTTCCGGGTTTGTTCTTCAATCTCCTGCTGTCTCTTTTCTTCCGGTGTTGGTGGCAGTTGATACTCGCCACTTCCATCAACTTTATTCACATCGCCGGCGCGTTTAACAGCATCATCATTCACGATGACTTTCCCGGTAATACGCTGAACGTTGTGCGGTTCCCCTTCCCCCGCCAAACGGATAATTACGCCACTCTCCGGGTTTTGAAATGCAACCTCGAGGGCCTTACTCATGTTTTCAGCTATACGCGTCTCCCCGTTCTGACTGGCCTGCAATGCTGCAAAACGAGCATCTTCACTACCGATCAATCGCGGCTCATTCGCCAGCCATGCGCCCCGGCCCGTCTCTTGATGACGCAAGGTATCGAGGTATACGCCAGCACGCCGACCGTTCGAGTCAAATACAGGTAAGGCTACATGGGGTTCCGGGTATTTCTTACCTGGACGGATGAAACTAGCCATTGATTTGCCATCTAAACCAGATGTGTTTAATAACGCTCTGCCCAGCGCAGTATCTTGAAGTGGGGTAGCAGTCGATAACAGCCTGGTAGCGATCACTGAGGCCATATCATCGTCCCGATGAAGAACGTCGTGAGCGGTGACCTTTAGGGACTGTTTCGAAATGGCGTCCAACCATCCCTCACGATTATCTGTATAGACCTGAACGTGTTCTTTAGATCGCGACAGAGATACATAGGCCGACTCTTTACTCACCATCACAGAACGAGCACCTTCAGTACCCTCGAGCGATATCGAAAATCGCTCACTGGCCCCCTGGGCTCCGAAGTTGGTAACTGCATAGGCAAGATCAATGTGTCTTTCTGCAAACTCTCGTCCCGGATGCAATGTCTTTTCTTGCCTACCATTACTGATCGTCACAGTCCCTTCGTCGACAGCTGAAACTTTCCAACTGCTATTGGCTACATAACCCCGCTCATTATCACTGAGAGTCATACGAACTTTATCGCCGACACTGACAACGATCTCAGAACGATTGAAAATCGACACCTCTTCCTGTGAGCTTTGAAAGCTGGAGAGAAGCCTTTTTCCGCCGTCACTGTCTGTAAGTGTTACTGTGCCATTGGCCTTATCCACTCCGTCGACGGTGTAATACTCACGTTCCAGGTAAGCAGTCTTCCCTACGAATGAGGTGAAAGCATCTGCGCTGCGGAGGGCTCCAGCCGGAATGCTGATCGGAGATAAAACAGGTAACGCTACCTCCCGCTCACCAACATCACCTTTCTTATGCAACTCATCGTGGATCAATGTATTGATTACCTGACGGTCTGCGTTCAAATGCGCAATTGTAATGGTCTGCTCTCTGGCTTCAGCTGTTCGTCCAATAAAGTCATGAACAATGGCTTGAATTACATCTTCCGGCCCCACATTCAATGAAGCGCCAGGACGGCCTTCATTGAGTACAGGTATAGAATCTGTAACCTTTTTGCTCTCATCAGGAATCTTCAGTTCCACAACAGAACTTTCAGGTACCCATGCGCCGCTTTCCCGTGGTACCTGTCCCGGTTTTACAGCTTCGATTTGATCCAAGGCGCCGCGAAAATCACCCTCGATGATGCTGTAGATAGCTGGTTTTAACTCTGGCAACTGGCGCACAATATCTTTCATGACAGCTATGTCGATTGCACTCCTCTGCTGCATTAATTTAAATGGTTGCCCACTGTCAATTGCAGCGAGCTGGTCTACGTCACCACTCGTCACTGCACGGCCTCCACCTTCAGCGATCAAGCGATATGCCTTCTCCATATCTCTGTTACCAAACATCGAGCCTTCATCAATGACGAATAAGGTCTTTGAAAGGTCGACTTTCTCTCCAGACAAAATACGTTGCGAGGTTTCAGATAGAAACGACGCGGCTGTTTGCGCAGGCACCCCAGCCGATTGCATTTCACCCACGGCTCTATGCGTTGGCCCCAGGCCGATGACATTCGGTTTTGCTGAGTCATGGAGCAGGTTAATAGTGCTCATAACCGCTTTAAATTGTGTTGTTTTGCCCACGCCGGCATAACCTTGGATCGCGGTAAATCGGTCCCGGCTTTGCAAAATAAGATTGGATGCATTCCTTTGCCCCGCGGTAAGCCCAGCTAAATTGTGGGCTGGAACCAATGACATTAGTGGCTGAACCTGGTCTTTTCCGTCAGCAATCGTACGAAGTATGCTTTTTTCGAGGTCGTAACTTGCACGGGAAACCAAAAGGTCGGTACCGACACCCACAGCCGTGGGTACATTTATCAGTTCCCCATCTTTAATCTGTCGGTCAACCTCTTTTGAAACGTCATCAAGTTTTACACTACTGTCCCACCCTAGAGATGCTGCCAGTAGGTAGGTACGAGTGAAGGCCAACGTATTGGCTTCAGTTTGGCGCAAACCAAGTGACACTGACTGCTGTGCCGGCGAGTATAAATTGTCTCGCTGTAGCTGCATTGCGGTATCAAGTTCACCATTGCCGGCGCGTGTTTTAACCTGCTCAGTTACAAGAAGATAATTAGGATTATTGGCCAGTTTCTTATCCGCTTTGTTCGTCTCTAGGGCGGTGTAAAGGTGGACTTCCCGACCACTACGCGCCAAGCTATTCAAAGCGGCAGCGCTCATGTCTTTTGCCGCTGCAGCTGCAAATACTGTCGCTTTATCACTAACGCTGGCGCCAATGCCTTCAACGTACCCGTGAGCAACCTTCAAAGCACGTCCGGTATCAAGATCTACCATTTTATTACCGACTTTCAGCTGCAACTTTTCGTCACTGATCCCGACAACAATGCCTCTATCCCCAGCCTTAATACCTGCCTCTCTGTCTTTGGCTAGAACCCGCAGAGTATCGCCCTCTGCCACCGCTAACGTTTTGGCTTGGTATAAAGTCCAACTACTGTCTAACTTCCCAATACGCTCAAGACGTTGCTCACCTGTGTCGATGTTGATCAATGTGAGAGAATTGCTGCGATCAGTGACGCGATCGACAAGGTAACGTTCTCGATTCCGACTCTCGGAGTCATAGCGCTCCATCACCATCCCCGTTCGATAGCTGTCTCGGGATGACCGCGTTTTACTATCCAGCCAGACTGGCGTAATCACGTTGATACTGTGGTCCCTTTGCCCGAGAACCCCCGCTGATTTTAATTCTCCACGAATCGCAGAGGTCAAACTCTGTTGTTCTTTAACTCCACTGACCTGTACCACGGCATGTTCGTGCCGTTGATGGCTCACGACAAAATCTTTGGCGAGACGCTCATATCGCTGATTTTTATCAGCCTCACTAATGACCGCAACTGCAGTTCGTTCACGCCCAGGATATTGATAACGCGGAACATCTGCGTTTTGGAGCACTGATAACGAGTTTCCAATGCCTTTACGCTGTTCCGTATCCATGAACAACACCTGCAGATTTCCATTGCGGCCTTGTTCCAAGATAGAAATGGTTTCCTTCAAGGTTAATTTTTCAGCCTGATCGACCACTAATGTACTGTTAGGGGAAAGTTGGAGACCGGTGGTTAACGTTTGTCTGCCAATCAGAACATCCCCCTGAAACCGCTCGTCCTGGGAAAGGTAATCCTGACTCCGCTTGTCCGGTGATAAAACATGGACTTCACGTCCCATTTCACGCGCCATAGTGAGGGTTTCGGCCAATCGTTCGCGCTGAATAGATGCCCCACCAATCCCCGACAACACGGCAACCGCAGGCTTATCCTGTACCAGAACACTCATCACATCTGAGTAAGGTTTGTCGCGAACAACTGACTGTGACGGAAATGCAAGTACAGTATTTTCCTGTTTAATGTCCTTGGCCATAGCGTGAATGCTGAGCTCATCAACCAAATGAATATCGGAGGTAAATACCCCGTTCTCCCGATCTAAAGGAACAACTCGTTGCTGTTCAATGGCTGTTTCGATACCAGCTCGTGCAAGTTGGAAAACACCAGGTTCTGCCGGCAGTTGACTGACCGTTTTAGCCAACAATTCGGAATACGTAAATTGCACCTTTTTGTCGCAAAGCATCGAAATGGCGGCACCGACCGCAGACGTCACCAACTTCCCAGAATCTTGCTGCAGCGAAGGAGGAAGAGGTTCAACGATCGTTCGTTGCTGTGCAGCAGCAAGATACGATCCCATATCAAAACCGGCATCTTTAAGACGGCCACGCCAATCGACAAGCAGCTCGGCCGGATCAGAAGCAACCTTTGCCTTTCGTGTATCTAATGTCGCAATGTCTCGTGATTTGAGCGACGCATTATCTCCCGCTACAGTATTAATCGCCTGGCTACGCTGTGAGTAGGGTTCGACTGGTACGCCTGACAACTCCCACATGCCGTGCTTTCCAACAATTTCCGTTTTAAACCCCATAGCTTCGACGTCTTGCTTTAGTTCATTGCGATAGATCTTCCCAAAGGCAACTTGATTGGCCAGAATTGTCTCGGAAAAACCCGTTTTGCCAACCTTATCGCTGCTTAATGCTTTCCACTCCCCTTCGCGCTGCGTCGCATTAGCAATAACAGCATGTGTATGCAGCTGCGGATCAAGATCTCGGGAAGTATCATGATTGAATAACGCGGCAACGATATTGCCTGTCAGAACCGTTTCAGTTTTCCCCTCCACGGTTAAACGAGCACTCGCAATACTCTCAACCTGCTTGATTGCAACTTCGACCGCCCTGTTATGAGCCTCAATAAGCCGCTTGTCACCACCAACCAATGCTAATACTGACACTGATTTTGGTGCTGAAAATGTCAAATCATAGCCTGCTCGATGGGTTTCCTTTCCATCTTGAACCCGAGATAAACTGGTACCATCAGGAAGTTTCCCCATCAGCACTTCTGTAAGTTTTTCGTTCTCTACTTTTCCCTCAAGTCCGAGCGCCTTTGCTCCCTCGCCAACCCAACGTGATTCCAAGCTACCGAGTACATAATAATTGTCTTTGTCACTGTAATAGCTGGCGGCACCGGCCGCTGAACCTACAACGCTGAAACTCATCATTAGAGGCGCCCTCCTGGCTCAAGATCGTCAAAGCTACGGGTGTCGCGGTTGTGATTAATATTCAGCTCTTCACGACGAGCAGCGTCTCTGGAATCCGTGTCAGCCCCCCGGCAGTACTCATCGTATGCCTGCAAATCAAATACTTCGCCCTCATCACTTACACCAGGTGGAAGAGGGAGTTCTTGCCGAATTTCATCTTCACGGCCAGCAGAAGCTGCAACTGCAGCTGCAGCTGCAGAAGTGGGTCGATAATTTGAAGGTTTTGCAGATACTGGTTTAGGCCGCTTTGGTATCGGAGGGATTTCGTCAGCCAGAGTCTGTGGCACAGTAGCGGTTGATGATTCTGATTTGTCGTCGTTAATTTTTGCTTCGGGATCGAATAGCCATGCAACATTTGCACTTTCCTTCTCCCGTCGTTCAATTTCATGCTCAATTTCTGGGTCCAGGTGATCCTGGACCTTGCGTTCGACCAGTTCCTCAGCGATCGCTGGCCGTTCTTCATATTTGAGGTCCAGCTTTAAGACTGGATAGTCGCCCGGAAGCGTGACATAGCACGACAGGTCCTCCAGTTTTTGGATATCGGTATAACTGACTATCGATTTTGTTTCTTCGTCCTTGCCAGTGCTTAAACCATCACGGACCTGATCGATACCGAAGCTGGTTTGCTCGCTATAACGTTTGCGAACTGTCTCACCCAACTCATCGCGTACGAACTTTGCCACGTTAGCACTCGGCGATCGGAAGAAGAATTTGGTATTCAACAAATCAAAGAGACCTTCAGCGGCTTTTGGGCCATAGACTTCTTCTAATTGGGGATACGATTGAACCCCTAATCCGAAGCAGCCGCCGAACTTACGGGCTTCGGCAATAATTTCCGGCAATCCAGGTAATTTATGCAGTGATTTAAGTTCGTCATACCAGAACCAAACCCTCCGATGCCGGTTTTCACCCATCGATTGCAGATTGTTGGCAGCAATAGATAGCCACATGGAAATTAGTGGTTTCAGTGATTCATGATGGCGTTGATTTGAAGTAATAAACAAAAAACCATTCCTGCCGCCAGCACGAGCCCCTTTCATCCATTCGCGGATTGTAAATGCCGGCTTGCCTTCACTTTCAATATTTTGCAGGTAGCGAATTGCTTTGACATAGTTAGTTAAAACACCCCGGATCGAGATCGCAGTTTTCTCGATTTTTCCATCAACAAGCGTAGCCGCAGGCGTACCCTCAAGGAATTTCCGAAGTTTATCTATCCCGATAGCCAGTAACATGCGCAGGAATTTATTGTAGGTGCGGTTTTTTTCATGACGGAATTTGTCTGCACCTTCAGCAAAAATTGTCCTGGCAGAACCCTGCCAGAATGGGTCTTCTGATGCCCCCATAGGGATCAGCGTATTCGCCGCCATTTCCATGTCAGACAGTGTTGGGCACTCCTTCCAAAGGTCCCAATTTGCACAACGAGCATCATGTGGGTTTAAGATCACATCGCCCAACGCCGGGTCGTAAAACTCACGAACGAAGGTACACCCTTTGTCATAGATAATTACTAGGTCATTTCGCTCACGACACTGCGCGAGGAATTTTCGTATAAGTTGTGACTTACCTGAACCTACAGTCCCGTGCATGCCGAAGTTCTGAATTTCACTGTCTTTCTTAATCGGGAATTTATCTATTTTGATATCGGATGCTTGCCCGCGCTTCCGCATTACGCGCGCGACCACTGCCGGATCATCACTTAAAACACGTCCGCCAATAACGTCGTCTTCACTCTGCTCCCGCCCTTCCCTACCCAAAAACCAATAAGTAATGATAAAACCCAAGACAAAGGTTGATATCGCTGCAATTAACGCAATAATCAGTTCTTGTTTTAATAGAGCGCCACAATAATTCATGTACGCATCTCTTAAAATGCGTGACGGTGTGTAATATAGAACAGTACCGTAATAGTCAACATGGTAGGTAGGCTCGTTAACAAGATTCTGTCGAATACCGGTAATCATCTTACACCACCAGAACAACCCTCCATTCTTCATATTCTGCCATGTCATACGATAATAGACAGTCAGTGCAAGAACAAACATGCTCGCTATCACCAGATAATATACAACGAGATTTGTAATTTGGCTGAACATGCGAAAACGCATGAACGTGACCTGACCACCATGGGTCATATCCTTCATATTGAAGCTCATTATTACCCTCTGCCCGATAAGAACTTTTTAAAATAAAGGCGTAGCAATGGCGCTTAAGCCATTGCTTTTAATTACTTGAAAATTGATTTGTAAATACAAAACAATCAGTTCGGTTTGTGACCTGAATTACCGTATGTATTTCCTTGGACGTCGACATTGCTCGATGAAATCATTGGGACGCCATTTGCGGGGTTAATCCTAATATTTTCATCATGCCTTTTATGTTCAGTACCACCAGAACCCGTTTCAATGGCTCCCGGTGCAATGATGTTGAAGTCGGTTTTTTTAATTAAAACAAACAACACTCCAGATATCACTATCGATATGACATTGACAATAACACCAAGTAGCGGCGGCAATATAAAAGCGAAAGCATTCATGGTAACAAACGATATCACATAGGTGATTACCATACTGAAAACTGTGTTATTTATAAAAACCAGACCTATATCATCCGCGTGACGGATTGATAAAGAAATTTTCGCTCCAACATTGAGCATCAACCAGTACAATGGTGTGAGTACCGCAATAATGATTAAGTTGTACGGATTGACGTTAGCAGCCCTTACTATAAAGACTACACTTAGAATCAAGCTGATTACGGGGATTACAAGAAGGAATCTCCGCCATGCTTCACTTGATTGAAATAACTTATTTTTTATCATTATTCTTCACCTTGTTTTGGAGCTCACTGGCTCTTTTAGTCATTTCTTCTTGCGAAGCTCCACCAGGTAAAGCATGCATATCATGATTTGCCTGTTCCGAATTTTGATGTCTCTTCTCTTGAGCACTAGCATGCCCTGCCTGCAGTTTATCTTGATTGTTTGATATGTCTTTTTCAGATGCAACCACTGATTTTTCTACTGCCGCAACTCCGGAGCGACTGCTTTCAAAATGTTGATTTACCGTATCTTTAACATCGCTACGTATATTTGCCTGTTCAGTTTTTCCATCGATGACATTTTGGTGTCCCGCATAATCTCCACGGACGCCACCTTCAGAACCCCCGATCCCAACGCCCGCCATCGATTTACCCAATTCACCACTATTGCGAGAGTAGTCAGCATCAACTTTTGGGACAACTTGTTCACTAACAAACGACCTGGCAAGCTGTTCTCGCTGTGCCGCTATTTCTGGAGACGAAGTGTTTGTTAAGAGTGCCTCTGCATTTTCAGGTGATTTCTGTGTTACATAATTTGCGAACTGTTGATTCAAGTTCTCGCTCATCGTTCCACTCATGCTTTCAGTACGTGACGCCATCTCAGCATATTCATGACTACGCGTACTGCTTGAAGTATATTGCTGATAACTATTCTTAGCTTCGCTCAAGGAAGCAGACAACTGATCGACACGAGAGTCTGCATTATTATCAGTATGGTTGCCGGATTGACTCACACGTTCACTTGTGAGCACATCATAGCCCCGTTTAAAGTCAGAAACCGCCTGAGCGCTTTGGTCATGCCGGGAATCATTGCTGGAAGCACCGTGCTGACTTTTAGAATTAGAGTCTGTATTCGAACCCGTAACATCCGCATGCACACCAGCATACCCGGTAACAGAAGCCCCAGTACCAAGCACCTTGAGGCCAGCACTCCCTTCAACACCTCCTCTTGTGTTAGCACCGGCTGAAGCAACCATCGATTGTTGCATCAGTTTATCAGTGGCTTCAGACTCACTGATATTATTCGCCTTGGCATAAGATTCAACGGCAGAGCGCATCGTATGTGCCGCAGTAGATTGATTCGATGCGGTCGAGCTGTCTGCCCCTTTGCTCATCGTATCGCTATTTCCGCGCTGGCTTGAGAATTGCGACAAGGTATTCCATGTACTGGTAACGCTACTGTTATAGCCACTCAATGCTGACTGTGCTTGAACATCGCTCTCTCTAGCCATTTGCTGCGCTGAGCTGGAGACCAGGCGCGATGCATTAATGTCCATTGGAAGTCGTGACATTGCACCTGTACTGTCATAAACGGTATCACCTCCTCCAGTTTGAGTAACGGAACCACCACTCTGCGTAACGCGAGACATTTGACCTGTGGTATACGAGCTATTGGTATCCCATTTATGACCCTGAACATTATCTGTCTGCATATTATTGTAGGCCCAGGTGCCGTCGACGGTATTCGATGCAGCCTGAGATGCAGACCCTTGCATCGCCGACCCCAAATGAGAGCTAATAGTATTCATCCCGCCAGCCATACCTTTAACAATGAAGTAAGAAAGGATCGGGATTGACCAACTCATCCATCCGGCTGTTGTCGCAATATCTGAATAAGATTGCTGAACAGTAGAGATGTTAGACATTGTTACCCTCATACCACCAGTAGTCTGTTTAAGATAGAAGTTCATCGCATTATTAAGTATAGCAAATAATAAGGGCCACACGGATAAATAAAGCATTCCGTAGACATATCCTTTCAGTACTTCTTTTGCAACAATGCTAATTACCGAAAGCATCATAACAATAGGAAAAATACCTATGAGGACACCAGTCAGGACTGTATGAAGCATAGGGACATTTCGAGTTGCAATACTCGCTGATGTAGCCTGCGACATACGCAATTTAGAGAGTGAAGACTCTGTTGATAAATTTACCAAACTTGCCGTATCACCACTTCTGGTCGCATATGCTGAAATACCTTTTCTTATCGCTGAACGAGCAACATTCTTTTTCATTATCTCAGATGCACCCGCACTTCCTTGATAGAAATATTTATAACTATCACCCATTAACTCAGCCATCAGCATACTTGATGTGCTCCCTCGTTCATCACCAAATATTTTCTGCGCGTAATAGCTAAACGTAGCTCCGTTCGTGGATGTGGTTTGTGTCAGCACCTTCTGTAACTCGACAGCAGTTTCCTTACAGGTTCTAAACGTCCCATTTTTATCAAAAATCCCACGCAGAGGGCTCGGGTTTTCAAAAATAGTACTTACTGGGTCATTCGAATACATCAAGCTATCGATTGTGTATTTATGGTTAAGATAAATGTCACCAATAACACAGTTCTGTACGTAATCTGAAAATGTCCCAGCGGTTTCAGAATCAGCAGCCAAATCGAAATCAAATGATTGTGCAATTAAATCCGCACCGAATAACATTCCAGTACGTGTATAGGTTAATGCATCAGGTTGATGAAATACCGATTCATAAGCAAGTACCATCGCATAACCAATACTGGTAATTATTGTACTAGGGAGCACTAACCCTACAGGAACGTTGTCTATCTGATAGATAGCAGTGCGTGACGTAGTATCTATAATTTGAATGGGACGTTTAACGCCAACTAAAATAGTAATTAAAACAAAGATACCAGCCCAACTCAGCATATGGAAAACATTATGAGATTGCACATATGCAGCGGCGGTAACCAATACAGATATGATCCCTGCGATAACCAAAATTGAGTCCCAGGTATCGCTCATCATAAAAGCAGCTATCGCATTAAACGAATCTCGGAACCAAGCTCCGCCAGCGTAGGTATACATGACATCCATGATTATCTCCCGTAATGGTAGTTGGACTGGTAGCGGTCCATGATCCGGCTGGATAACTGCTGACGCATATAGCTCATCTGTCGGTCTACCACTTGTAGAGCATCCTGCTGAACTTGTACTCGAGACATGTGTTGGCCAATAACTGTCTGCGTCATCTCTAATGTCTTCTGAAGCTGCTCCATCGAAGCTTCATCGTAATTTTTACCCGCCAGAGCTATACGGGTCTGCTGAATCATTTCGTTCATGTACTGCATCAAAATGTCATGACTAATGTACTCAGAAAGCTGATATACCACTGAGTTCGCAATCCCTAACGATAACGGATCGACCAAATACTGAAGCACAGGTACTCGGGTAGAACTAATAAACCCTTTCTCTTTTTCTGATAAAGGCTCATCGGCCACTGCTTTATTTTGAATGCTGGTCAACAGTTGACGTACTTGCCCATTTAACGAGTTGTCCTGACTAATAGTCACTGTAGCTACCGTTGGCTTCAAACAAGCGCTTGCATCGTTGCAGGCATAAACCTGAGCCTGGCCACCGTTCATCATCGCCTTAATGATATCCTCGTTGCCGGCAAGCGGGAAAAGCGGGGTTACATTACCGGAATTATCGAATATCAACGATCCTGTCAGGCTCATTGCAAACTCCTGTAGCTGACGATTACCGTCGAAGAAATGGCGGTCTGTCATGGCTTTCCACATCAGGTTCACGTTACGCATGACACGGTCTTTATCCTTTTCACCCGCCCGATCGGTCACGCTATTCATCTGACCACCTACTGAACACCCTTGGCGTGAAGCCGCCCAGTCAGCAAAGATATTGCTTTCGCCGGCAATGTCCTGGCATACCTTCTGCTGTGACACCTGAGTGCGAGGCCATAACCCACCAATGATTCCTTGTGCTGCCTGGCAACTGCTCATATTCATACTGTTGACGTCACTTGCCATTTTCTGTAGAAAGTCCTTTGCCTGTTTCATCTCAGGCACTGTTGTCTGCAGTGCTAAATCAAAAAAGTAACCTGCAGCGTTGCTCATGATCTGCTTGGCAAAGCGTTGCAATTGCTCTCCGTTGATAAAGGAGAATGAACCCAGATACGCATCGATCCCCCCACAACCTGCATTAACGTTTGGCAGTTGCAGCGAAACAAGCTGAACGTTTTTAACCGAGGTGCGTGCAAACATGGAGCCACCGCTTGCGTAGCCTGCAGCTTGCCCCTGCCAAACTTGAGGCATTGAGGTGTTGGAATCGAAACCTAACTTATTGAAGAAGTTATTCATGTCACTATTGACGTCTGCATGAGCAACACCGATGACGGGTAACAACACGGCCAGAATCAAAATTTTAAGCCTGGATCTGTTCATTTTTGGCCTCCCCTGAGCGCGACCCGGAATACTTCGTCAAGGCGTGCTGCAAACGCATTAGCATCGACGGCCCCTTGAACAAGCGGATAGGTGGCCATCGTATTTACGTTGGTTAAAAAGGTGGTTGGGGTAGCAATCGGCATTCCTGGCGCAAAATATTGAACCATTACATCTGGCGTCGCTGGCACAGCCCCCGGATATGAATCATCACCTTGGCCATCAAGGGAAAAAGCAAAAACGCCAATCCCCATCGACGCTGAAAACTGCTGTAGTAACGGGTCAAACCGGTGGCAATACTGGCAAGTGCTCTGCATAAATAAAACCAACTTCCAGTTTGCTAAATTTACTCGCTGACCGTCGCTAAGGGTATGCCAACGGGCAGGTACGACGCGTTTTGCCGGAGGTGCAGGCGGCAAATATGTTGTAGGGCGATTACTCTTTGCTGCATCTAGCTCTTTAATTTCATCCCAGGTAGAAGCCATCGCAGTAAATGAATGCGAAATACTAAGCCCTAGGAGGGCCATAAGAGATAGGAGCTTAGCGCAATCAGAAAATTTAATATTATTAAACACTTTCATTTCCCCTCTTAGCCGCCAAAACTAATAACCTCTCCCAACCAGTTTTGATGAGGCAAGCTACCACATCCAAAATATCCAGAAAAAAACTCGTAAATACAAATGCTACTCCAATGGATAGAGTAAACATCGAGGGATACCATTTTAAAATGCTGATAGCCTCTTGAAGCCGAGTGCCGGCTTTTGCGACCCCATACTCAAACAACTTCGCAAGAAAAAATTCTGACACATAGAAATAAAATGCCGCCCCGACAATTAAGGCCATACCATAAACAAATAAGTACGAGGTTAATGATTTGCTATTTTCAATGTTGTCATTCTTCATTGCGCCCCCCAAGATCCTTGGACTCAAGCTTTTCCACCTCTTCTTTTTTAATTTCTTTCTTATATTTATTTAAAATTTTGTAGCCACCAAAAATCAGCAAAGCTGCGGCGGAGAAATTAAATAAATTTTGGCACTCTTGTGGATACTTCGTGACCATTCGCGCAAGAAAATACATCATGGCACCGATGGTGAATATGAAAGTCCCTGCCACATCAAGGTCTGGCATTCTAATTTTCATTTTAATAACCCTTAATAGTTCGGCTTAAAATCCGTAGCCACATTGAAAAACTGCTTCGATAAATCATCTTGAGTCATAAACCCATACCCCAATGGCCGCACATGTCCACTTTTAGGTTCAACAAGAATCAACGCAGGGAAGTACTTAACACCTAAGCGAGCTGCCTGTCCGCTATCCTTCCTGCTATCCGGAAAGTCAGGACTGCTAATACCATCAACTGAAACCGGTATAACCGAAATACCATTAACCTGCCGAAACCCCGCCACAACCGAAGCAAATTGGTTATCAAGCGGTTCATTACCTCTGTAGAAGAACATAACGCCATATTGCCCAGCTAAGGATGATATAGCTTGTTTCTCCTTCTCCTGGTCAGCAGCCAACTGCGTTTTCACAGTGCTGTTATAATGACTATGCTGTAAGTTGTAGTCCAATTCGGGGTGTAACAGCATTGCTTTTTTTGCTGACCGTTCGAACAGACCTGCTTGCGTTGTCCAATAGTTTTGCATTTTAAAATACTGAACAAAGTTTTCTACCGACGGGTAAAGAATTGCCGTGTGCAATGCTTCCTTTGTTTCCATCTGTAGTGTGGCTAGTTGTTTTTCAATATCTACCGGATCAGCTTTTTTTCGCGTTGGTTTAGACACATCTTCTTTAGGTTCCGTATACCATTGCCACCCCTGAGCCGCAGTATCAACTTTTTCAGCATTAGCTAATAATGGCAGTATCATCATAAAACTGAGTGCTATTTTTTTCATTTTTTATCACTCGCATTATTCAGTCTGTCTTGAATTTGTTGTTTCACTCTCTCCAACAGCTTTCCATCATCAGGGACGGATGTACCATTCATTAAATCATCATAAAAATTCGCAAAATCCAGGTTTTCAAAATTTATACGTTGCAATTCATCTATAGTAATCCCTCGGCAATCAGGATTTTTAGCACCACCAAATCCAATGCCTAATTGCCATTGTCGGCCTTGTTGCTGGACAATTTGCGCCAACTTGGAGTCAAATAAGCAGTAACTGCGTTTACGTTGCAAACAAACGCCCAATACTTTTCGGCTGCAATACTCTCCTACATCAACGACTAATTTTTTCTCTTTGGCTTTGCCGAGAGCCTTTTCTTCACTGTCACAATGAGCAAGGCCCACACTATTCCCCCACCCACTATCTTTACAGCAGTTGCTAAACCCAGCTGCGGCTTTCCGGCATGATTGAGGCTTACCGGTAAACGCGCGTACATCGATACCATTTAGCGCCGCGACGTCATCCCCAGCGGCAGCAACCGCGGCAAGCTGAGATATTGCTTTTTGGAACATATTGTTCTTGCCTGTCCGGGTAAGTTCGCAAGCGCCATCCGTACAGAAAAAGTCACCGCCGCACATCATGCCTTCGGCACTCACTTGCTTCTCACAACTATATGTCACGTTTTCATGCACACAAGCTCCGGACTCGTCTCCATATGCACAGGTTCGTGCCGCGACAGTACAGGCTGTGTCGTTTGCATAAACAGCGCAACTCCCTAATGTCTCCTCATTGACGCGATAGGTATCGGTGAATTTCCAACAATCGCTATATACAGCATGGGCAATCCCATCGACTACAACAGTTCTCTCGCCACCCGGCTCAGAACATACGGTATTAATTTTCACTGCATCAGGGTCTTGAGCTAATGGGCAAGAGTCCTCCACTGACGTACTGGGTTTCCATACTTGCTTGCTCGTCCATGCAGAAAAATCCAAATCAAACAACACCCCCCATTGGCTGTTGCCATTAAGTGTCCTCACCAGTGCGTCAAGAAAACTATCTAACTGGCCACCAGGATCGATAGTGATAAACAGCGTTACCGGTTGCCCCTCTGTAATTGCGAAACCAGGCGCCGAAACATCTCTGCGCCCCCAATCATTGCGACCGTAAGAAATTGATGTGCCGAATAAATCAATTTTTATTGGATAGCTAAACGTGTGTAATTCATTGAGTACTTCGTAGTTAAACGACGCTGAGTTCAGTGTTCCTGTGAAAGGCGCCACAAACTCGCCACGCACCCGATTCCCTTCTCTCCACCAACGAATGGAAGATCTGCCCATGTGCGCAGATTTATCTTCATACTCTGTCTCATAGTGCCCACCGATAGTTACCGGGCGGTCGCAGTATTGTTGTGTTGCCAAATCCCGTTCACAAAAGTGGCTGGTGATTACGGTTTGATGCATATAGCCTTTGCCGCATTCCTCACCAGTGCCTTTTGTTATCTCTTCCGCATCTTGCTCGACTTTCTTACCGCCACTGATAAAAGGTGCATCTTTTGATATCGGCTCTTTGGGGTTATTAAGAACAGAGTCCGATATAGTCTTCCCGGTATCGGAAGTACCAAGTGCCTGGTTACCCTCGTTTACCATCGCCCCGGTGTCGCCTCCTTTTACGCCACCGTAATACCCGGTTTCCTTTGGATTATTGGTATAATTTGGCAATACATCGGCAGGTTTGAACCCGGTAAGGGAATTTGTGCCTTGTCCTTGTACCTGGTGCGCATAATCTGAACCTTGCTTGTAGTCGTCATTTGCTACGCACTGAGATGAAACACCGATCCCTGCCAGAATGCCTGCATGTAGAACAAGCAAAGCCACATTGTTGAACACCGGCTTCCATTTCATAAACCCGCCTCCTTCAACAAACCTTCAGCTGTATCAGAGCAGTCACCTTTTTCTACTATCTGCCTCAACGCTTCTTCCAGGCGGAGATTGCCAGCAATACGGTCAAACCCTTTTTTACATGTCACCACCAGTGCAGGTACGGCACGAACGCCGTAGGTCGTAAATGCTTTTGGGTCTACCTGTATGCCACCTTGTTTTGAATCTTTAACCAAGCCGTACACAGCGACGGTTGTTTGCTTCATATCGTTATTCACTAACCCCCGCAGCGTTGCAGGGATTTTGAAGCGAGAAGATTCAGAAACCATTCTCTTCAGGCCCTCATGGGGAATGGAGAACGATACAAAGTAGAGCGCACGAGGGGCTGGTTTTTCCTCACCGGCCGCCTGTTGTTGCTTTCGTTGCAACTCATCAATCCATTTGTTATCAAGTTCACTGAGCTTGCCCGTGTGTGGCGTAAGAAACTCTGGTCGAGACGCAGCAGCAGCTTGCTGACGAATTGCATTTCCCGCGTCTATTTGGTTATCAATAAACGCCTGTGTCTCTGTTTTTTCCGCCAACGCCGGCAGGGTTGTACAAGCCAATATGGCCAGACTGATGATCCTTGCTTTCATGGAGGTCTCCTTAATAGACACAGTTACGCTTACGCCACATTAGGTAGCCAAAGTTCTTGCGACTATGAGGTGGGTTATGGCTGATTTCCCATCGCATCACCGTTCTACCCACGGGATGACACTGAGCAACGTCTGGGTACATGTTCACCATCTGATAGCGCCAGCGCTCTTTCGGCAGTATTGGAGACGGATATTCGTAGCAAACGGCAACGTCCGCCCCGATACTATTCATCACCATTCCCTGGCGATGAAGTTTGAAAGCCATCCGTTCTGATACCAACACGGAAGACTGAAGCGGGCTGAACTCGTTTGAAACATAACCATTAAACGGATACATCGAGCCTTGTGAACCGGCACACCAAAATAGCGGGTCCAGCGCTTTGTTAAATGCGCTGGCAATTGCATCTGCAGCACACGCGCCTTGTGCGATAGGATTCGCAAACAAGATAGCCTCTGGATTCAAGATCGTGGTTAGGCTGCTGTCGCTCCAGGTTGGATCAAGCTCTGACAAATACGCGATATCCATATCGCCACCCTGCAAGCAAGCGGCTGATGTGATAATGCTGAGCCAATAGGTCAAAGGGTACTTGTACCAATGAACGTGATAAAAGGCGCCAGGGACATCTTTGTCACTCTGTCCAGCCGTACCGGTCCCTATACTCCCGACGTTAAGATTAAACCCGCCCATATTGACCATGCAGTAAGGAGAACGGGTAACGTCTGTAAGTGCCATTGGTTCCCAGTATCCAACCGCCATACCAATACGTTGGAAAATCGGAGGAGGCATTGGGCAAAACTGGATAGGGCTACCAGGATTTGCGGTATCTGGTTGTGCCCCGGATGACACTGCAATGCTACCGATCGAAAGTGGAAAAATGCATTCCCAGCAAACATCCGTAATCGGGTTTACAAATCGGCCTTCACAAGCGGGATCTGCCGCGTTGGCCGTGCGGCATAATATGAGAGCAACGCCAGCAAGAAACAGGAAAAGATAACGCTTCATTGAGCCTCCTTTACTGGATATGACTCAATTTTGAGAGCCAACCCATCAGCAGTTGCCGTGACTCGAGCGGGTATCTCTGTTAGCTGGAGACGCTTGGTCCAAACTGCGTCTTGGTCAAAGTAGATCCGGGTTCCGAGAGATTTGGTGGCATCACGAATATTCCCGCGCACAAGAATAATTTTTGCGATTTCTGTGGGTGATTTCTGTTCCTGCATCCACTGCAACTGGCCTTTGTCATCGGCATCAATAAAGTAAAGCGTCTGGTTAAATACAACCTCGGATAGAGGATTAACTACATCGCCTTTACGCGCGAATACTCGCCCTTCACGATCAGCAAGGGTTTGTGTCACGGTCATCGATGGGTCAAATATTCTCGCGCTATAACGCTCTGCCACTCTGAGCCCTTCTACCGGGTTAGGTCGAAGAGTGTGCTCAATTACTCGATTTTTAAACGCCTCCTGCTGCTGCGCCATCTCGCCGCTCTTTTCCAACGCCTGCAGGCGTTGGTGTATGGTGTTGAGCAGATCTGGTTCAGCAATTGGATATAACTCCCCCCATGTGCCAAGATCTGCAGCATTGGAACTTATAGTCAGGCTCATGAGTAGAACGAGTGACAGCCTTTTCATTCGTTATTCCCCTCTCATCCGTTTTGCTATATCAGCCTGAATTTCACGGGTGATGTCCGGAGACGAAGAAACAACCGCCGGCGCCGCTAAAATTAATGCTCGATGACTACGCTGATAATCACCAAGGCTATTGCTCAAAGCACGATTAAAACGCTCAGCCAGAACAGCACTTTGTTGCTCAGTAAGTTGTTTTTTGGCAACCGAGTCCATAAATGTGTCGATCGTTGCCTTCATATCAAACGAAACCGTTACAGGCTGCAGCCATTGGTTCAGAAGCATAGAAATACCGGCATTCAAACCAATGACGATAAGGCCAGCAATGAGAACCTGCCTAACACAACGATTCCGGCGAGGGCTGCGTTTTTTTACATTGGAAACTGCAGCTTGAGTTTGATCTTCTGTATTCATTTCATCTGCCATGATTCCAACTCCTTCATTTCGTCAGGGAAGTTACGATTTGCCAATTCATAAACAGCCTCATGAATATGTGCCCCTCCTTGCCTTTTGGTTTTGATAAATTCGAAATCCTCACCTTTTGAAGAAAACATAGCTCGACTAAGCGGGTCCACGAATAATCGGTGCCAGCTAGTAATATCTTCGACTCGTAACATGAACGAACTAAACCATTGTTTTTTCGCATCCCCAAAACGGGCAATAATCTGCTGCTCCATGGGAGTAAAGGCGTTGGGGAATTCTTGATTGTACTTCTTAAATTCCTGAGCCGATTGTTTTAGAATTATTTTATAAGACGAGTTACCCCACGCAGCTTTAGCAGCACTGGAGGCATCAGGGCTATCAAAGTCTTTTATGTTCTGAGTAATGGTAATGTATGCACCAGTGTGACGACGAGCCGTTCTATAGCCTTTTTCAATGAACGAACCAACTTTGTCATTTTTGAAGTTAAGAAGCTTCCACCCTTCATCAATAACACAAATCTTTTTCTGTCCACGCGGGCTACGGTACATTTTATTCTCTATATATATAATAAGAGAAAACATAACCGCAACCAGTAAAGATGGTTTATCTTCCAAACCACCTAATTCAAGAACCACCATCTTCGCATCATCAGTAAGAGAAGGTTTATCAGAGTTGAAGTACTCCCCATAAATCCCTTTAGTGGTGTATTGGTCTAAAAGTACAATCATGTCATCAAGTCGATTAAGGAGACTGTGTTTGTCCTTATACTCATCACTAGTACGAGTCGTGTGCATAAACTCAACGACATCATCTATACGTGCACGATTTTGTTTGCTTACCCAGGCATATTTCACTGCCTGTAAGAGAAGCCCTTCATGAACCTCATCCAAATTACCGTTCGGACTTGCCATGACAGACAGTTGGTCCCGAATACGTTCAGCTGACGCATCAATGTTATCGGCAGTAACGTTAGCAAAAGGGTTAAACTTCAGAGTGGTCCCATCAAGATAGGTGCCCCCTACGTTTTCACAGAGGGACTTATAGCCATCCCCCATATCAAACACCCAGGCATTACCACCAGAATCCAACACTTGTCGAATAACAGGTTGTATTAGCCCTGTTTTACCCGCCCCCGAAGTACCACAAACGCCCATGTTGTAGTTTGTGTTCCCCATGACATCAGTAAACAGATCCAGGAATGACAATTGGTTACGATATGAAGGCGCAAGCAATCCGCCAGGGCTTAAACGGTTGTCTGCGATAATTGGAAGCAGGTTAACCACGTTAAAGGATTCCGCTCTACAGGTCGCACCACTAACCTTAAGGTCGTTCCATAAGCCTTCCCCTGCCATGAATGGAAACATGGCCATGAAGTTACGCATCTGATGAAAACGCGGAGAATACAAGCGAATCCCATTTTTCAAATAGGTATTAATCACTTGTTGTTCATGTAAAAGCGCAGTTTCGTCATCATCTTTGCAAAAGGTTGTAACGTTATAGTAATAGCGAACCAATGCCGATTGATTAGACGATAAGCGAGTACGAATTTCTCCCCATTCCTTCGCCTCTTGTTTCACATTAGGTAATAACTTTGCATATGAAGTGTTAGCTTTCTTGTCACGCTCCATAAACTTTAGGTTAGCTTCATTTTGTGCCGCCTCCTGCTCCTCAACTAATAAAGTCGTAGTCACGACGAAAGGGCATGAAATTGACAAGTCAGGACTTAATAGGTTACTGATATTATCGCCACCCTGCCATAGCATAAACATATCTGGATTCTTCTCCAGCATAAAATTCATAACCCTAGCACTTGATGGCGCCTTGCCTGGTTGAGTCAAACCTACTTTAATATGCTCAGGGAAAACCTTGAGATCAAAGCTGGTATCCACGCATTGATAATTCAATTCATTATGCTGGTCTACATCAAGTTTATCTTGATATAACGAGTCGGGGTTATGGTTAACCATCTCGTATATCATGTTAATACACTCCACATCATCAATTGGTGTGGTAATAACCTGAGCTGAATCCAATGATGCTCGTATAACTTTCAATAAATGAAGTATTTCAGTAAGTTGTTGACGATCTTTTTTCTTTTTCTTGGATTTTTCACAATAGGAAATGTATACGCGATAATCACGCAAAGTTAATGGTAAATTAGTTGGTGTATCAAACTGTGTGCTTGCAGCTCTTTGATAATATGCTTGCGTGATTTTGTTAAAATGCGCAGCATTATCGCCTGCCCACCGGAAGTCCTGCAATCCTCGATCAATTTGATTACCGATAGCTTTGCTCGAAACCAAATGAAATGATAATGGGGTGTTACGAGGGAGTTTGGTACGAACCAAATTCTCCAACGCAAGAACCATCTGTTCATTAGCACCTAACAGTGGACGGGCCTCAAGAATAAAACCTACGGTACTTGTATTGATAAACATGCCACTATCGCGATCATAATCACGGTAAGGCAAAGTTCGTGAAAACTGAGGAAATTGCATGCCCGCCAACTGCTGATTAGCTGCAGAGGTACCATCCGGCATCTTAAATGCTGTGACCAAGCGGTTTACTGCATTGGTTACATCTTCTAGTAAAGACATTATATAAATCCTCAGTACACACTACGTGGCTGACCCCAGTACCCAGGGGAAATTACAAAGAGAACCTTTCCAGGTTGGTGATAAACGTCGTTATCATCGATATATGGAGCAACCCAAAGCTGTGCTGTTGTTTCCATCCCGCGGATAGGTGTTGTCTCACCTTTTGAATCACACCGTGGGGCTAAACAACGTGTACTGGTAGTGACAATGCTAACTACTGGCGCCACAGAAGTAGCCGATATGCTGTTAGCTGGTTTTGAGCTGAAAGGTTTTGACTCTACGCTAGTTGTAGATAAAGCGTGGCTTGCGGTTCCTACCACAGAAGGGTTTACCGTTTGCAATGACGGTGATGGCAACGGCTGAGACAAATTAGCCAGTGGAGGCAGTCCGGCCGCAGCCGTTGCCGGCTTTGCTTTGCTGGATTCCGTCATAGCACGAGCTTTATCGTTTGCCTGATCCATAGTCATGCATGAGTCGGATGACGTAGCATTACATTCGAAATCAGAGCGTGTACCCAACGAGCATCCACTTAACGTTATTCCCGTTAGAACCAGTGAGAACCACAAAATCAGCTTCATTTTTTTCTCCATCATAGAATTCAGTCATTTTTCGTTTGAAATTATTCGGCTGGCATGGTGTACAGATAAATTATTAAAATCATACCTCAGGAAATAGCACCCACCATTATTATCCGTTATTACCGCTATTCATAAACTCATCCACTTTTAAACCACCCAGTTGATTCATCATATTTGGTGTATTGCCTTGTAGCTGATTCTGTTCATCTTGATTTTGGCGATTTTCATTTTCCGCCAAAACTTCTTCTATAGTCTTCAACTGGAAACCGTCTTGAAAAACAATAGTCACTTCATTACCAGCACCAATTGGGATTATTGGATGATATTGTTCAGCACGTTTAATAAGATATCCGCTGATAGTTTTAGCGCCTTCACCCACGCCCCCACCTACACCTGATTTAAGTACATCCCCTGCACCAACACTCGCGGTCGCTCCAAGACCAGCAACTGGCGTAGCAACGCTTTGCATTCCCTGGCCAATACCTTCAATAAACCCTGCCCCTGCAGCCCACCCGAGTATTTTCCCTTCACGCATGACAACCTCTCCCTTAATGCCATTTTTTCCCATAAAGGAAACATGACCTGCAATATCCATATCGATAGTATCCTTACCAAATAGGCAGCTTATCTTCCTCGTCCTGACAATAGCCCTTTCACTTGATACGTCCCCATACGCAGCCGCACTAACAAAGCAACCTGTTGCATCATAAATCTTATCGTTTGGCATCCGGATTTTTCCGGTCAACCGAAATTGCATTGGAGCGGTATTTTCATTACCAGTAACAGCGGCATTCGCATCGGCGCCTTCAATTACCATTGATGGGGCGAAACTCCCGCTGGGTATATACGGATATTTTTTTGTGTTATTTTTTTTAGAGTAATCAAAAACCTTGCTTTGCAATTTTCCTGGTGTTGATGTTTTAACGTAACTAACTGGTCCTTGTGTAATTTCACCTGCCCCAATGCCCGGATAAAATGCAGTTGGCGGGGGAACTGTGCCAGGGGCTGGGATTGAACCCGGCGCCGGTGCTGCCGCATTGGGTGCGGGCTCACCTACTGGTGCATCAAAATTGGCGTGACTCATATCCATCCGCAATTGATTGTTCTCGTCTTCAAGTTTCCCCATGCGTGCTTGATCTTCTTCGCGCTGCTTTTTCAAATCAGCCATGTCTTTTTGCATGCGATCATACTGAGTTTTAAGTTCAGCCTGAGTCACCTGAGTCTGAGTAATAGCCGATTGCTGTACCTTTCCATCAAAAGTAGAATCAACAACACCTGTCATATCAGGAGCCGGTTCGTCTACTTGCTCATGCCTGGCTCCCGTGAATGACATTGTGGTGAAATACCAACCTAACCCCCCCGCACATACCAGTACAGCCACTAGGCCAGCTAAGATAGTTACCTGCCGACGTTTAACCTGAGTATTAATGTTGCCCATCGCAGCCTCCAAGGTCTGTCGTCACATACACGCCAACAGTTCCCCCACCAGTTAATTCCCTGGACCGGCTGCTAAACATGACTGAACGTACCCCTGGCATCCAAAAATCATATTCGTTTATCTGGACGGAAATTGAGGAAATGTTTCTCACGTCAAAACGGGTAACTTTTAGTCTATCTCCAAGCCAGACTTGAACAGCCTGTGAGGTCAGGCCTGCCGGTGTTTTTAATTTTTCATGCGTCACCGGCATTACAGCGTAGCCCTCCGGCACGGCGTTACGCCGCACGGCCTGATTCAAACTAATAAGTAACGACTCATAAGGTTGCGACTGTTCCCAAGCCTTAGCTTTTGGATTGTCTCCCGAGACTTCGCTTACCAAGCGGTAGCTCGCACCGGCTCTTTTTTCAGGTACAGCCGTTATCGAAAAAACCTGTCCTTTTTCTGTTTCTACGAAAAAGGTAAATTGCTTAGTCGCTAGGGTTGATACCAACAAAGCACCAGCTTCAGTATTTCTCTGGTCAGTTAATGTTCCTTCGGCACTATTGACAGCAGTAATACGATCGCCCGGTACAACAATTAGATTTGGATTGCTATTGCTTACCGAAAGTTTGAACTGACCATTTTCTGGGAAGCTTAACGTCGCCGGCGCTACTGCAGCAAAAGACCATCCAGGTAAAGATAGAAATGCTATGAGAACAGCAACATATTTACTTGTCATCTTTAGTCTCTCCAAACTTATCAAGCCAGGTAAACCCGTCGCTGTAATCCAAAACCAACACGTAGTGTTTTATTTCACTAATGGGTTTACTCGAATCTCCGATCCAAGTTTTAAGTGTGCCCCAAAGATCCACTCGCCCATCATTCGGATATACCTTCATCTTTTCTTGATAAAAAACAGAATTAACTTCATTATCTTTAATTCTATTTGCTTCTTGAGCCAACTTAACCTTCATATCAGGTTGAGCCCCAGGACGTACAAACTTCAACAGTAATTCATGTTTTCCATCAACAGTTTCAGGAGAAACATTCAGCCGTGTATCGACAAAAGACAATGCAATTTGTTGAAGATAAGAAGCGTCAGCACTGTTTTTAGACACTGCAAATGGAGCATAAAAACCCATTGGGGTTATGATCGAGCGTTGTTCGTTTTGTAGGCGATAATTATTAACACCTTGAATGATGTTACTTACAATACTTAACGCCAAGAGAAAACCCACGATAATGAATCCGTAAGCAATAATTCTATTTGTTGATAGCTTAGCTGAATGCTGCATATAGTTGCCTGCTTATTTAGTCCATTGCCGAAAACACGAATCAGGAATTATCTTGTAAACAACACGCCACAACTCTGAAGGGAGATACCAGTAGGCAAGGTTGTAAAGCCACATACTCCCTTTGCCTTTCTTAATTTTCCTGATAAAAAACCAGAGCAGAGCCGCTACAACTAGTGCGAATAGATATTTCTTCATCCATATCATTAGTCCTCCAACGATAAGGATTGGAATCGCTTCATCTAAAGGCAGCCCAAATATGCGTCTCTGCTCTGTAAGTGTTTTCGGGAAACGGTACTTGTCAATTTCGTTTCCCGTCATTTGACACCTTAATTAGTAACCAGCGACGTTCATGCCAACAGTAGTGAAAACGATCAGAATGGCAAAACCGAACAGGAATTTCACGTTCTTAGTCAGCATATACATCACAGCACCGACGATTACTTCGGTCAGGATAACCCAACCTAAAACAGTAGAATCAGAACCAAAAGTTTTCTTCACTGTGTCTTTACCGCTAGCCATCAGGTCCTTACCACCAGTTGCCATAGCGGCATCACTGAATAAGAGGCCCAGTACGGCAACAGGCAGAATAACTGACAAGAAGTTAACAACCTTTTTACGGCTGAACATTTTGGTGACTTTAGAGAACATAGAGCGTTTAGACGACACGCAGCCGTCAGCCACTAAGGTAGACATAGATAATATCCTTTTTACCAAAATAATAGAGAGTTTTTATATATACCGATACATGTGCCTTCCGATTAATTTCTCCTGGTGCTGCACCTCCACATTTGTTTGATTGGATTACTCATGAAATCTTTTACCTTCCGCTGCGATATCCGTGAATCTATAGAGATGGTCACACAACCTTAACGCAGCTTCATCTTTTTTTGTTCTCCCTGCTCTGCTCGCGGATTCACTTAATTTTTTGTTAACGATTTCGTCTAGCATAAAGTTGATACTGACAAGAGGAGAGGCTCGACTAACTGCCAACAAAGGAAACCCTTTATCATCAACAACCAAATCCGAAAACAGACTCAGGTGGTCACTCAATCTTAAAGAGGCTTCCTGTCTCTTTGTTCTACTGGCACGGGCTGCGGATTCGGTAAGTTTGATATTCGTATCTGGCTTCAAACCAAAACTGATACTTACTTTTTCATATCCGTGTCCAGAATCTGGATTAACCATCACCGCACCATTAGTTGTTATTAATGTCTTTCCTGAGAAGATGAGTTCCCTGGTGTTTGAATGAAAGTACTCAAAAGAAAACCAGTAACAAGGTATTGCTGCCGGTGAACTAAGTATGAAGCGATTAAAAAATGTGTATAGGGGTAAATTATACCCCTATACAAAAAATGGCATATGTGATAGCGAGAATGTTTTTTTAGTATTTAATGAAGATAAAATCAAAAATGCAGCACCCTGCTGTATTAATGCATCATACCCATAAAAAAAGTCTTATCCCTTGATGTAACAATATGTTACATCATCCCGGATTAATTATTAGGCTCCTAATATTGATCTATCGCAATTGTACTTAGTCCAAGTTCATGATTAGAATCAATTCATAATTAAAAGGCTGCTTATTTTCAATTTCCTTACTGTTCATTTCTTCACACCATCGTGTTTACACAAAACACCGTCAGGAAGACAAACTAAAACGAAGGAGCAGGTATGAATGTTGATTCGATTAGACAGCAAAAATCGTCAAAGAAATTTCGAGAAATGGCAGCCTTGTCGTTCGACCTTGATCAGGCTGACATATCATTCTCATGTATAGATACATCACTTAACCGCGTCATGTCTGTAACCACAAACTACCAATGGCATCTGAACTACTGGGGGCATGACTTAGACAAACAAATTGCTCAGCGTTTGGTACCGGGCATCGTAAGCTGGAATCGATATGACCCTTTACACCAATCCATACTCAAAGAAAACATGCCGAGTCGAAAGACAAAAATCGACATCTGCACCCGGCATAGCAATATTTTTGAGCTCATGTCAGTGAGTACTGATGTTAATCTAGAGTTTATGGATGTGGGCAGTCTCCTTACGATTAAACCCAAAATTAGCACGATAGTAGGACACACGTTTAAAAAGCACGGAACAGAGTTATCCTTGCCCCTACGAAGTGACATGAATCTTGGCCCTGCTAGTTTTAAAAGCCCAAGTGAAAGCCCCTTCAAATCGACTAGCACCTGGCAATTTGGTGATCTAACTCTAACTGATCTGGAGATGGATACTGTGCGCCAGCTGCTTATGTGTAGGTCGATAAAAGAGATCGCTAATAAGCATAACTGCAATGAGAAGGTTGAGCGTAAACGACTTGATAACATCAAACGTAAAATGGACAGCGAAGGACACCCTGTCTCATATCTTTTCGACAAACTAAAAGAAAATGGAATTGTTCAAACATGCCTGGAATCATTCATCATGTATCAATAACCTGCACTGATATTGCAGCTAGCCAATCTTTCTACCAACTTCTCGGTTTTATACCCAGTAAAATTTATGAAGACAACCAATGCATAATAGTGCTTCTTAAAGGAAAAAATTCATGCGTGGAGTTATTTAATTTTAAACTCGTAGCGATAGGGAAGTTTGAAGCAAAAAAATTAGAGAGTATAGGGTTAACACATATCGGAATTAAAACGGATGACCTTGCTATAACAAATGGCATACTTACTAATGCCGGATATCAATGCAATGAATACCAAGAGGCTCGCATGGGAGGGTTTAGGTACTTCTTTACATCCGATCCAGATGGAAATCTAGTTGAAATAATAGAGGAAAAATAAATGAGATGGGGACAAAGGATTGGGGTCGTTGCTGGTAATGCTATGGAGTTCTATGATATAGCCGTGTATGCAGCTATATCGATGTATCTTACAGTTATTTTAGAACAACAAGGTGTAATCCACGGACAAGAGATAGTATGGGGGATATTTGCTCTTCGGTTTTTAATCAGGCCATTAGGTGGAATTGTCATCGCTCGCTATGCAGAAAAGCACGGCAGAAAATCCGCACTGATACTAACAAGTACACTAACTGGTATAGCTACATTCCTCATGGCATTTATGCCAGTGGATACATTTGGGAAGTATGTAGTGCTTTTCTTGCTCGCATTACAAATGGTTCAGGCTTTTTCATTTGGCGGGGAGTATCCTACTATAATTAACTACCTTTTGAAGGATAGCCAAGACAATGAGAAAGGGAGAATTAGCGCAATTATAGTTGGTAGTTCTCTAGTGGGAGTCATCGTATCAACTTCAATAGTTTTATCACTAAATGCAGCACTCAGTCAGGAGCAAATGCTTAGTTTCGGCTGGCGCATTCCTTTGATAATTGGAGGCCTGAATATTTTACTGAGCTTTTGGTTTAGAGCCCGGCTTCCATACCAAACTTCTGACACCTTGGCGCTAAAAGGTTCACATAGTACGTTCAAAACAACGTTAACAATATTCATGCTAACCATCCCTGCCGCAGTTGTTTTCTATGTTCAAAACATGGCAAGCACGATGATTGGAAATGCTTTACTGATAGGCGAGTTTAAAAAATTGTATCCTATAATCAACTCGGGATTTTTGCTCCTTACTGTTATTGCTGTTGGTATCATTGTTGACCGTATTAGCTCACCAACAAAGGCATTTAATTCTGGTGCCATTCTGCTACTGTTATTGGGTGCACCGTTGTATGCTTTAATGGATAGCACTTCTCTCGTAATAGTGATTTTATCTGCAGTCATTACATCCATTATTGCAGCAATGATACTCTCAAATTTAGCTTCAATTCTAAGAGACAAATCAAAAGGCCAAGATACATCACTTGGCCTTGGTTATAATTTGGCTTTATCAATTTTCGGAGGGTTAACCCCCATTATAATTAGCACACTTATCCCGCATGGTTTTGTCTATGCAGGTTTATATGTAGCTATAGCCTCCGTTCCGGTCTTTCTGGCAAACAAATTCCATTCGTCGTATACAGAAAGAGCCGAGCAACAACAATAAGTTTCAATGAACTTTGCGAGAATACAGAAAGCCTTCTTTGCGACTCTTGAAGGCTTTTTCTTATCTGTCCAGGTGTTACCCCTCTGAATTCTGAGATCTCTTCAACCGTTGCCCCTAAAGCCAAAAAAAGGACAGTCTCACATTGAGCAACGGATAGTTCAGAAAACACCTTGTAAAATGGCGAAAATTGGTTAGGATCAAACGCAGCCATAACAGCCTCCTTCCAGGTTGTTTTTGGTTAGCTGATAGAAGTGGTTGCAGCCACTTCTATCAGCGCTAACAAAGTCAAATTCAATTATTTAAATCTATTCATAGCCTTCCTACTCTTCATCATCACCCTCATCTGGCATTGGGAAGAGCTTAGAAATTTCCTCATCAGATACGAGTCTGATTTCTTCAGCCATATTCGACCATTTGAAACTATCTTTTCCTTGCACTTCATTGAGCAAGGATGCAATTCCAAGTATTTTCTCGGTAGCAACTTTT
Source organism: Serratia sp. OS31 (assembly GCF_014164835.1). Lineage (NCBI taxonomy): Bacteria > Pseudomonadati > Pseudomonadota > Gammaproteobacteria > Enterobacterales > Yersiniaceae > Serratia > Serratia sp. OS31. Next base: position 39,321 of record NZ_JACJFQ010000039.1, read on the forward strand.
GTTTTAATAACTGCCTCAAAAATTGCTTTATAGAAGGCTAACTCACTGAAACCATCTTCTTGTTTAGACTCTTGCAACTCCTTAACTCTCAAACCAAGCACGATGAGATCAGCAGTTTCATTAGACGTATTAGCCTCTTTTTCTGAAGCCCCCTCCATTCTCTTTCTTTCAATGCGTGACCTTATTTTTTGGTCAACTTCTTCCGTTACAAAAGTTTGAATTCTTGGCATGAAAATTATCCAGGTAAGCTATCGAACAAACACACTCTACATTAGAGTATACGCCACCATAAAGCAACAATTTTTAGAGTCTACTCTATACTCTATATAAC